>CAZEGG010000169.1:0-7649 GCA_964511755.1 uncultured Desulfobacteraceae bacterium
CGCTCTTCGCGATCTTTTTTGCGACGAGGGGTATTTCAAAGGCTCCGGGCACCTTTAACAGAGTAATTTCTTTCTCATCAGCGCCGTGCCGGACCAAGGCATCCACCGCTCCGTCTGCAAGTCTGGAGCTGATGAAATCATTAAACCGGCTCACGATCACTGCAAAACGCAGCCCGGCTGCTGCCAACTTTCCTTCAAGAATCCTCGGCATGATCGGTCCCTCCATGCTCATCCCTATAGGGTTACTTCTCTTCCACGATGTTCATCAAGTGTCCGAGCTTCTGGCACTTGGTCAAGAGGTATCTCATATTCTCCGCCCTCGGTTCTATCTCAATGGGCACCCTTCCGCTTACCTCGAGCCCGTATCCTTCAAGTCCGACAAGTTTTTTCGGGTTATTGGTCAGCAAGCGCATCTTCTTCACTCCGAGCGCCACCAGTATCTGCGCGCCGACACCGTAGTTTCTCAAATCAGGCGCAAAGCCCAATTCCTCATTGGCTTCAACCGTATCAAGCCCCTTGTCCTGCAACGCATACGCCTTCAGCTTGTTGGCCAGACCGATTCCCCTGCCTTCCTGCATCAGGTAGAGCACGACTCCCAGGCCCTGCTCCTGAATCACCTCCATCGCTTTCTGAAGCTGTTCTCCGCAATCGCAACGGTAGGAACCGAAAACGTCCCCGGTGAGGCATTCGGAATGGACACGGACCAGCACCTCTTTATCCGGGCTGATATCTCCCTTCACCAGTGCAAGATGTTCGTACTCATCGATATCGTTGACAAAGGCGATAGCTCTGAACTCGCCGAAAGGGGTCGGCAAGACCGTTTCGGCAGCCTTGTGAACAAAGGACTCGGTTCGCATGCGGTATTTGATGATATCCGCTACAGTAGCGATTTTCACACCGTGGTCCTCAGCAAATATCTCCAGATCCGGCAGCCTCGCCATTGTGCCGTCATCGTTCATGACCTCACAGATCACTGCCGCTGGTGTCAGGCCCGCGAGCGCGGCTAGATCTACAGAACCTTCGGTCTGGCCTGTCCTGAAGAGGACACCGCCTCTTCGGGCTCTGAGGGGAAAAACATGACCGGGCTGGACCAGATCCTCGGGCCGGGCATCATCCCGTATGGCCGTCAGTACGGTATGGGCCCTGTCGGCTGCTGATATGCCGGTTGTTACCCCTGTTCGGGCCTCAATGGAGACGGTGAAAGCCGTTTCGAATTTTGAGCGGTTGTCATACACCATCAGGGGAAGCTGCAGTCTTTCTATAATTTCCGGGTGCAGCGCCAGGCAGATCAGCCCTCTCCCGAATCGTGCCATAAAATTGATGGCTTCCGGCGTCACCTTCTCAGCCGCAATGGTAAGATCGCCCTCATTTTCGCGGTCTTCATCGTCCACCAGGATAACCATTTTGCCCTGTCTCATATCCTCCAGGACATCTTCTATCTTCGATATTGCCATCTTATTCCCCAAATCCGTATTTCGTGAGCATCTCTCCCGTTATACCGGAGGATGGCCCCCCGGGAGCAGGAGGTCGCTTGTCTTGGAAAAATTTCTCCACATACTTTCCGATCAAATCAACCTCGATGTTGACCGGGTCTCCCGTGTGCTTATCGAGAATCGTCGTTTCCTTTGCGGTTTCCGGGATGATGTTCACCTCAAAAAATGTTTCTCCGCATTGATTGACGGTCAGGCTGATACCATCCACGGCGATAGAACCTTTTTCTATGATGTACCGGGAAAGCCTCTTTTCCATCTGGACTCTCAGGAACCAGGATCTGTCCCTCTGCTCTTTCTTCAGAATCTTTCCCGTGCCGTCCACGTGACCCGCCACCAGATGTCCTCCGAGACGGTCGGACAGGCGGAGCGCCCTCTCGAGATTTACCTCTTCCCGTTCCTTCAGAAAAGCCAGGGTACTCCTGGAAAGAGTCTCACCGGACACGTCCACGCTGAAACCATCAGGCCCGATCTCGGTCACCGTCAGGCAGACCCCGTTCACCGAGACGCTTTCCCCCAGGGCGCAGTCATTCATGGGGAACAGCGGGGCGACAGTGATCTTCATGTCGCCCCCTCCCTTCTGGATCGACTTGACCTTTCCCTTCCCTTCGATCAAACCGGTAAACATGATCCGGAGACCCTCTATAAGTAAGTCCTCTCCCGCAAAGCAGGAGGTATCAGGTGCCGCCCTTTCAGACTCCGTATCGTGAGAACTCAAACCCTCCGTTAAGGCGAAAGTTCAGTTACAATCGATATGCCTCACGACTTGGCAGCGTAATCAGGGTATCCGACGACTAGAATATCATCGCCGAAACGCTTCACGCGGATATCCTTGAGGAACACACACTCTTTCATCATTCGCGGGCCGGGTCCGGACGCCATGGGAATCCCGTCCCCCCCGCCGAGCAGCCTGGGCGCCTTGAAGAGGTAAAATTTGTCCACGAGTCTTCGTCTCAGGAGGGAGCCGATAATGCCCGCCCCTCCTTCCACCAGGAGCCTTGTGATCATTTTCTCTCCCAGTATATCCAGCAGGGATTCCAGGTCAATTCTGCCCTGCTTCGTGGGGCAGCTGACCACGGCATTTTTTCCCCTCTCAAAATCGCGGATGGCGCTTTTCTTCACCCCGGAACCGACCATCCACATGGTGCCGGCAGAAGATGCCTGTTTCACGATCCGCGCCTGGACCGGCGTTCTCAAATGGGTGTCCACAACTACCCTCAAAGGGTCTTTTCCTTTACCATGCTTCAGCCGGCAGGTCAATCGGGGATCATCGGCGAGGACGGTCCCGATTCCCACCAGAACGGCATCCACACCATTCCTCAACTGATGAACATACTCCCTGGATCGTTCACTAGTAATCCATTTTGAATCCCCACCGGAAGTTGCTGTCCAGCCGTCCAGTGTCATGGCGGATTTCACAATCACAAACGGCCTGCCCGACGAGACATGCTTCGCGAAGCCCTCGTTCAATTCCCGGCACTCGGCCTCGATCACGCCAAGATCCACCTGGATATGATGTTCGGCCAGAAGTGCCGCCCCGCCGCCTCTCACCCCGGGATTGGGATCCCTCATCCCGATCACCACTCTTTTTATACCACTCGCAAGTATCGCTTCCGTGCAGGGCGGCGTTCGTCCAACGTGATTACACGGCTCGAGGGTCACGTACATAGACGCGCCCGGGGCGTTTCCACCCAGCCTCTTCAGGGCCTCTATTTCCGCATGGGGCGCTCCTGCTCTCCGGTGATAGCCCTTGGAGAGAACCTTTCCCTCTTTCACAATGACCGCCCCCACGGCGGGATTGGGGGACGTTCGTCCCAACCCCTTCTTTGCCAGGCGGATGGCCTCTCTCATGTGCCGAATGTCAGCGTCGTCCCGGGACATCACATTCTCAATGCCCTGCCTCTTTTCTCGCTTCGAGGATCTCTTCCAGCTCGGCCATAAATTCCTTGATATCCTTGAACTGCCTGTACACGGAGGCGAACCGCACATACGCCACTTCATCCCACTCCCTGAGTTTCTGTATGACCCTCTCTCCTATGTCCGAGCAGTCGATCTCCTTTTTCCCCAGATCCTGGAAATACAATTCGAGGTTATCTACGAACTCTTCAATTTTCGTGACGCTGATGGGTCGCTTCTGGCAGGCCTTACGAATTCCGGCGATTATCTTTTCCCGGCTGAACGGCTCCCGCCTGCCGTCCTTCTTCACGACCATCGGGAGGACATCCTCAAGCTTCTCGTACGTGGTAAAGCGCCTCCCGCATTCGATACACTCCCGTCGCCTCCGTATAGTCCTGCCGTCCTTGCTCAACCTGGAATCGATCACCTTATTGTTGATTTCACCGCAGTAGGGGCATTTCATGGATGAAACCTCACCATATCTATGGACGCTTCTTCCAGCATCTGGTCGGCCAGGGGATCATCGTAGCCTTCCTCATAGTACACTTGTGATATCCCGGCATTGATAATCATTTTCGAGCAAATCACGCACGGCTTATTGGTGCAGTAGAGTGTTGACCCGCGGATGGATATTCCATGATTGGCGGCTTGAATTATGGCATTCTGCTCCGCGTGAAGTCCCCTGCACAATTCGTGTCGCGTCCCGGACGGAATAGACGCGTCCTGTCGCAGGCAGCCTATCTCGCCGCAATGCCTCAGACCGGCGGGAGCCCCGTTATATCCGGTTGCCAGTATCCTTTTGTCCTTAACGAGAATGGCGCCGACGTGTCTTCGCAAACAGGTGGATCTCGTGGCGACCACCTTTGTGATGGTCATAAAGTAGTCATCCCAGGAAGGTCGCGCCAATTAAGTCTCCAAGCCGATTTCGCCGTAGATGGGATATGCGGTACAGAGTTCAGATACAACTTTTCGGGCGTTCTCCTGCACATCTTGCGAGGTCGGATTATCAAGTACCTTCTTGATCAGGCCTGCGATGGTTTTCATTTCCGGCTCGCCCATGCCCCTGGTGCTGAGAGCGGGCGTTCCCAGCCTGATACCGCTGGTGACTTTCGGTCCTTTCGTGTCAAACGGGATCGTATTCTTGTTCACAACGATCCCCACCTCTCCCAGAGCGCGTTCCGCTTCGGCCCCGGTCATATTTCTCCGGCTCAAGTCAACCAGCAGCAGGTGGTTGTCCGTGCCGCCGGAAACCAGATCGAATCCGAGTCCGTTCAGTTCTCCGGCAAGGATCCTGGCATTGCGAACCACCCTTTCTTGGTATTCTGTAAACTGGGGCGTGAGCGCCTCTCCGAAGGCAACAGCTTTCGCGGCAATCACATGCATGAGCGGGCCGCCCTGTATACCCGGAAAAACCGCTTTATCCAGCCGCCGTCCATATTGTTCTTTCGCCAGCAAGATACCGCCGCGGGGACCCCGCAACGTCTTATGGGTCGTCGATGTGACAAAATCAGCTTCTTCCATCGGTGAAGGGTGAAGCCCCGCCGCAACGAGGCCGGCGATGTGTGCCATGTCCACCATCAAATGGGCGTCAATTTCACGCGCAATGGTTCGGAACGCGTGGAAATCGATCATTCTCGGATAGGCACTGGCCCCGGCAATGATCAGCTGCGGCTTGTGCTCTTTTGCCAGGTCTCTCACCTGGTCATAATCAATTCTCTGCGTCTCCGGAGAGACTCCATAGGAAAATGCTTCAAAGAGCTTTCCTGAGAAATTCGCCGGACTTCCGTGGGTCAAATGGCCCCCATGGGAAAGGTCCATGCCCAGGATTCGGTCTCCAGGATTCAGGAACGCCAGATAGACCGCCATGTTGGCCTGGGATCCGGAGTGGGGCTGCACATTCGCGTACGGGGCGTGGAAGAGTCTCTTCACCCGTTCAATGGCCACCCTCTCCACCGTATCAGCATAATCGCACCCGCCATAATACCTGGCACCGGGATATCCTTCCGCGTATTTATTCGTCAATACCGCGGCCTGGGTCTGCATAACGTCGCGGCTGGCATAATTCTCGGAAGCGATCATCACGAGGCTTTCCTGCTCGCGTTTCAGTTCCCCGCGGATTGCCTCGTCTACCTCCCGGTCCGATATGTTCGGGACTCCTTCTTCCAATTTCTATCCTTCAATCAGATCTATGCGGCGCTGGTGCCGTCCACCCTCAAATGGGGTCTTCAGGAAGAGTTCGACCATCTCCAAGGCTATGCCGACACCGATCGTGCGCCCACCCATACACAGGATATTGGCGTCATTGTGTGCCCTGCTCAGTCTCGCGGTATACAGATTATGACAGAGTGCGGCCCGAACACCCCTGTGCCGATTGGCCGCAATACTCATCCCCAGCCCTGTGCCGCAGATCAAGATGCCCCTGCTGAATTCCCCCCTGGAAACCGCGCGCGACACTTTGTGCGCTATCTCCGGATAATCAGCCGAGTCGCGGCTGAACACCCCGGCATCTTGAACCGGAAATTCCACCAGTCCCTCAAGAAAAGACCTGCAGGCCTCCTTCAAATCAAACCCCGCATGATCGGAGCCGATGATAATGTTCATGAAAACCCCTTCTCACCGACGCGTTGGTCAGGTGAAATACCATGACGTGAATCACCGCTGAGGCTGTCCGGGCCGCCGAAAAGCAGTCGGATCATTCACGAAAGATCTTGAATACGAGCGATGCATTGGTGCCGCCGAATCCGAAAGAATTGGTCATCGCAGCCTTTGGGTCGGACTTTCTGGCAACATTCGGGACATAATCAAGGTCGCACTCAGGGTCCGGTGTTTTGTAGTTGACGGTTGGTGGAATGATTCCGTGTTTCAGAGCGAGGACCGTATAAATGGCCTCAAGCCCCCCGGCTCCCCCCAACAGGTGCCCGGTCATCGATTTCGTTGAGCTGACTGCGAGTTTATAGGCGTGATCGCCGAACACGGCCTTTATGGCCTTGTTCTCCGAAATATCATTCAGCTTTGTGGAAGTCCCATGTGCGTTGATATAATCAATTTCTTCGGGCCCGATACCGGCATACTCAAGGGCCATCTTCATGCAGGCGATGGCCCCTTCTCCATCTGGATGCGGCGCCGACACATGGTAGGCATCCCCGCTCATGCCATACCCGATGAGTTCGGCATAAACGGATGCCCCCCGTTCAAGGGCGTGTTCAAGCTCTTCCAGGATCACTATTCCGGCTCCCTCTCCCATAATGAAACCATCCCTGTCCAGATCAAAAGGCCGGGAGGCCTTCTCGGGCTCGTCATTTCGTGTGGAAAGAGCACGCATGGAGCAGAACCCCCCAAGCGCCAGTGGGGTAACCACTGCCTCAGATCCCCCGGTGATCATGGCATCAACGATGCCTTCTCTGATCATCCGAAAGGACTCTCCAATGGCATGGGAGCTCGCGGCACAGGCTGTTTCAATAGAGAGGTTCGGTCCTTTCGCGCCAAACTCGATCGCAATCTGCCCGGGAGCCATGTTCGCGATCATGCCCGGAATGAAAAAGGGGCTTATTTTCCGAGGTCCGCGCTCCAGCAGGATCTGGTGAAAATGTTCGAGCATGGAGAGTCCGCCCAGACCGGACCCGGTGATGCACCCAACCCGGTGTGCGTTCGATGCATCGATCTTCAATCCGGAGTCTTCCATAGCCATCCGGGCCGAAGCCATCGCGTAGTGGATAAAAATATCGAACCGGCGAACCTGCTGTTTATCGAGAAAATCCTCTGAATTAAAATCCTTGACTTCTCCGGCAATCTGAGAGGAAAAGGGAGAAGGATCGAATTTGGCAATCCTGCCGATCCCTGACTTCCCGGAACATAAGGCTTCCCAATTCTTATCTATCCCGGTCCCCAGAGGCGATACCGCTCCGAGGCCTGTCACCACTACCCTTCTGGCCATTCCGTGCTCCTGTTATTGTTTTGAAATCTTGCGCTCTCTACTGCTCCATCAGGATCATGTTGCAATGGCTTTTTCGATGTAGCTGACGGCATCCTGTACCGTAGCAATCTTTTCAGCGTCCTCATCCGGTATGGAGACATCGAATTCTTCTTCCATAGCCATGATCAGCTCAACCTGGTCCAAAGAATCGGCTCCCAGATCATCCACGAAGGATGCCTCGGGAACAACATCACTCTCGGAAACATTCAATTGCTCACAGATAATTTTTTTTACCTTCTCTTCGACAGCTGACATACTCCAATTCCTCCTCAATAGTTTTCAGAAAATGG
>CAZEGG010000170.1:0-7627 GCA_964511755.1 uncultured Desulfobacteraceae bacterium
CCAGGTAATGGCAGTCTCCCGGGTGTCACCCGGAGACCCAGACGCCGTCCGCGCCATGCCGGAAGGCAGCCAGAATGAATTTGGGGCTCACCCGGCCGGAACAGGGGACCCGTATGACCCTGAAATTGGGCGGATACTGGAGGCGGCTGACCCCGGCAAGATCTGCCGCGCCGTAGCTGCACCAGTGACACAGAAAGGTGGTAATCTTCGGTTCCCAGTCGTCGTTCATGTAAATCTCCTCATTAGCTATATTTCATTGATCATGGCCATAATCTGGCCTTCCTCGAAGCCCCGCAGGTTGAGGGCGCCGGAGCGGCATGATGCGACACAGAGGCCGCATCCCTTGCATAGGGCCGCGTTGACCTGTGCCCTCCCGGTAAAGGGTCCTTCCTCGACGAATGAGGGTGCTGAATAGGGGCAGATGGAGACGCACACCCCGCAACTGCTGCAGTATGCGGGAGTCACATAGGCCACGGTCCCGCTCACCTGCACGGTCTTCCGTGCGAGGAGCGTGACGGCCCGTGAAGCCGCCGCCTGGGCCTGGGCCACCGACTCATCAATGGGCTTGGGATAATGTGCCATTCCGCAGAGGAAAACACCGTCCGTGGCGAATTCCGACGGGGCCAGCTTCGGGTGGGCCTCCACAAAGAACCCGTCATCGTTCAGGGTGATCTTGAAATGCCGGGCCAGTTCTTCGTCCTTATAGGGGACAATAGCTGAAGCCAGTGCAAGCAGATCCGCTTTTATGACCAAAGGACGCTGGAGGATCGGATCCACCACCTGGATTTCCAGACCCTCTTCAGAGCTCTCAACCTGCGGTTTTCCGTCCAGGCTGTAGCGGACAAACATGACCCCGTTTTCGCGCGCCTTTCGGTAGAGCGTCTCCCGCTCCCCGTAGGTCCTGATATCCCGATACAGGATGTAGACATCAATGTCCGGGTTCAGTTCTTTCAACTGGAGGGCGCTTTCCATGGAATGGGTGCAGCATACCCGGGAACAGTACGGCCTGGCAGGTTCCCGGGAGCCCACACACTGGATGAAAACAGCCGTGTTCATGCCCTTCAGTGAAGAGGGATCATCCATGAGCTTCCGGTCCAGTTCCTGGTGTGTGATTACCCTGGGGTCTTTTCCATAGAGGTATTCATCCGGTTTATATCCTTCTGCGCCGGTGGCAATGACCGCAATGCCGTGTTCCAGTTCCTGTTCCTGATCGCCCGATTTGAGGGTTGTCTTGAAATTGCCGACAAAGCCGTCGACGTGACTCAATACCGTATTGAGGCGGACGTCAATGTTGTCGTCCTTTTCCACTTCCTCCACCAGTGCCGAGAGGTTCTTCCGGACATCCTCTCCTTTCCAGGTCTTATAGAGATTCAGGGCCTGACCGCCCAGAACATCATTCTTTTCCACCAGGCATATCTGATATCCCTGTTTGCTCAGTGTCCTGGCGGCAACCATGCCGGAGATGCCTCCTCCCACCACAAGGGCCCTCTGGTCGATCCCCAGTTCGGTCTCCCGCAGGGGTTCCATGAGGGCTACCTTGGCCACCGCCATCCGTACCAAATCCTTGGCCTTTTCCGTGGCAGCTGCCGGATTGTCCTTGTGTACCCAGGAGTCCTGGTTCCGGATATTCGTCATCTCAAAGAGGTACTTGTTGAGACCGGCATTGACCAGGGTTTCTTGGAAGAGCGGTTCATGGGTCTTTGGGGTGCATGCCGCCACCACAATCCGGTTCAGGCCTTCCTCGTCTATGACCTTGGCAATGGTGTCCTGGGTGTCCTGGGAACAGGTGTAGAGGTTATCGGTCACATACGCCACGTAGGGAAGACTCGCGGCGTATTCCCTCACGGCCGGGACGTCCACAACGCCCCCGATATTGATTCCGCAATGACAGATGAAGACCCCGATCCTGGGCCGTTCACCCGCGATAATCCTCTCTTCCGGAATCTCTTTTGTCCTGGTCAGGGTGTTTCGACTCGGGCTGAGCAGGGCCCCTGCCTCTGCTGCTGCGGAGCTGGCTTCCACTACCGACTGGGGGATATCCTTGGGCCCCTGAAAAGCCCCGCAGACGTAGATGCCTTGTCTGGATGTGGCGACGGGGCTGAAAGATTCGGTCTGGCAGAAGCTGCCTTCCGTCAGGTCAATACCAAGCTTTTCAGCAAGCTCCTTTGTCTCGGGGGGTGTCTCAAGACCTATGGAGAGTACCACCATATCAAATATTTCTTCGAAGAAATTCCCACTTTCATCCGCATACTTGATGATCAAGTTCTCCGTTTCCGGCTCAGGAAAAATGGAGTGTACCCGTGATCGAATATACCGCACGCCGTGTTTTTCCCTGGCATTATCATAGTATCGTTCGAATTCCTTCCCGTGGGTCCGCATGTCTATATAAAATATGGCGCAGTCCAGGTCTTCGCCGCCGTGTTCTTTGGCGATAACCGCTTCTTTTGTGGCGTACATGCAGCAGACCGCGGAACAATAGGAGTTATCGCAGCGATTCATGTCCCGAGAGCCGACACACTGCAGCCATGCTATTTTTCTGGCTTCCTTGTGGTCGGACATGCGCACCAGATGCCCCAGGGTAGGTCCGGATGCCGAGAGAATTCTTTCGAACTCCATCGACGTCATGATGTTGGGGTGATCGGCGTAGTCATAGGTATCGAAACGAGAGGGATCAAACGCGGTAAACCCCGGGGCAAGAATAACCGAGCCCACTTGCAAGTCAACGGTTTCCGGTCGCTGGGCATGGGTCGCGAGCGTTACTGCCTCCGCTCCGCAGGCATCCACGCATTGGAAGCATTCACAGCAGTAGCCGCAGTTCAGACAGCGATCTGCTTCCTCCCGGCCGGCTTCCTCGTCATACCCCTGTTCCACTTCATTGAAATTTCCCCTCCTCTTCTCCAGCGGCAATTCGGGCATCTTCGCCCTGCTCTTGGGAAGGATGTCGGGAGGGATCGGCCGGTACCTGGGATTGTCTTGATCCACGGGTTCCCGCCCTTCAGCCATATCTCTTCCGTCGAGGTACCGTTCTATGGACTCTGCGGCCTCCCTGCCGGCAGCGACAGCGCCGATGGCTACCCAGGGACCCGTCTGGATATCGCCGCCGGCAAAGACGCCTTCACGGCCGGTTGCGTAAGTGGTGGCGTTGACATCTACGGTCCCCCATCGGGTGAAATCGAGACCGGTGAGATGTTCGAGGGCCGACAGGTCCGGCCTCTGTCCGATGGCCGGAATCACCTGGTCGACTTCTATTTCGTATTCACTCCCGGGGATGGGGATCGGCCGTCTTCTTCCCGAAGAATCGGGTTCGCCCAGTTCCATACGGATGCACCGCATGCCCACCACAGACCCGTCACGGGTGAGTATCTCCTGAGGGGCAGAGAGGTATGTTATATGAACCCCTTCCTGTTCCATGGCCCTGATTTCTTCTTCCCAAGCGGGCATCTCCGCGCGTGTACGACGATAGATGAGGGTTACATCCTCGGCGCCCATCCGCACGGCCGAACGAGCCACATCGATGGCTACGTTTCCTCCGCCCACAACGGCCACTTTCTTGCCCATCTTCACTTTGCCTGTGAGATTCAGTTCCCGCAGGAAATCCACTCCTTGGCGCACCCCTCTTGCCTTTTCCCCGGGGACCCCCAGTTCAATGCCGGTATGGGCGCCGATGGCGAGATACACAGCCTTATACCCTTTATCAAAAAGATCATCCACGGTCAGTTCCGGACCAATAGGGCTGTTGGTTTTAATTTCTACCCCAAGATTCTTGATTACCTCGATTTCCCTGTCCAGGACATCCCGTGGGAGCCGGTGCTCGGGAATACCCACGCGGAGCATGCCCCCGGGCTCGGGCAGGGCCTCGTAGATAACGGGTTGAATCCCTTTGCGTGCCAGATGATATGCGGCTGAAAGTCCGGCAGGTCCCGATCCGATTATGGCAGCCTTTTCATCTCTCCTTGGCGCGCATTCTATTGCAATATCACGCGGGTCAAACTCATCCGCGGCCAATCGTTTCAGGTCACGGATAGCCACCGGTTCATCCACCTGGCAACGACGGCAGGCATCTTCACATCCATGGGGACATATTCTGCCCAGAACTCCCGGCAGGGGAAGGTCCTCCATGATGATCTCAAGGGCCTCCTTGTATTTCCCCGCTTTTACCATCTGCACATACCCCTGCACATTGAGACCGGCAGGACATGCCAGACGGCAGGGGGCTTTATCCGCCTTCTGGATCGCGAAAGCCCCCGGGATGGCCTGGGCATATTTCTTGAAAGTAGCCTTTCTGGTCACCAAACCCTGGTCATATTCACTGGGCAGGACCACCGGGCACACTTCGACACAGTCGCCACAGGCCGTGCAGCGCGATTCATCAATGTATCGAGGGCTCTTGTTGAGTGTAACGGTGAAATTTCCCTCCGTCCCCTCGATCTTTTCGACTTCCGCGCAGGTGATGAGATTGATATTCAAATGCCGGCCGACCTCGACCAGTTTCGGCGAGATAATTCACATAGCGCAGTCATTGGTGGGGAAGGTCTTGTCCAGTTCGCTCATGGCCCCGCCGATAGCGGAAGATTTCTCGACCAGATGAACCAAGTATCCGGAATCGGCAAGATCAAGGGACGCCTGCATTCCGGCAATCCCGCCGCCGACGACCATGACAGATCCCACAGGTTTGTCAGGCATGACACTCTCCTTAAACATGATTTGGAAATCTTTGACGGATTCGTAAAAAAGTCCTTTTTTTTTATTTCGGATCAAGGGAGATTGTCAACCAAAAACCGATATCCTGACCCATTGCCAGGGTCCTTCCCCACCCACCCGCCTTCATGAATGGAGGTGGAATTCGACGGTGGATTCGGGGAAAAAACTCACCGGTCAGAAGGTTCCCGGTGAGTCTCCATAACGGATTGAATATCCGCTTGATAAGGCTCTTGGTGTCATGATAAGCTTCCCGAAACGAAAATATGCAAGGGCTGTATAATATGAGTGACCACGTTGAAGGCATTATCAATATCGGTATTGTGGGCGGTGGACCGCTGGTCAAGGACGTTCTGGAAAAGACATATTCCGATTACCATAAAAGGGATGTGCGGGCCAGGATTCTTGCCGTAGCGGATAGAGACCTCGAGAGTCCCGGGATGGCAAAGGCCAGAGAACTGGGTCTGGGAGTTACAGCCGACTACCGTGACTTTTTTCTTCCCGATTTCCCCATCCACCTCATCATGGTGCTTACCCCTGAAGAGGAGGTCTTCAACGATATCCTCCGGTCAAAGCCCGATCATATCCGAGTGCTTGCGTATCACGTGTTCAGCATGTTCTGGCGAGCCACCAACGTTGAAGAAAAAAGGCTCAAAAACCAAACCGAAGAATTCGAGACCATTTTCAATGCTATCCAGGATTTTATCGTTGTCATCACCCCGGACCGGGAGATCGTTCAAGTCAACAAGGCCTTTCTGAGCACAATGGGGTATACCCGCGAAGAGGTAATCGGACGAAAGTGCCATGAAATTTTCCAAAACTTTTCTGAACCGTGCAAAGCCAGTGATTTTATCTGCCCGCTCGAGGAAGTTATAAAAAACAGGCATTCAGACCGGCAAATCCTCACCCGCGTGGATCATGAAGGAAGGGTCCGGTATAATGAAGTCACCATGTTTCCCATCTGGGAGGACAGTGGAAAGATCTCCAAATTCATTGAGATCAGCAGGGACATTACCGACAGGAAAAAGGAGGAAGAGCAAATACGGGAACGCCTGGAAAGAATGGTTGAAGAGCGTACCAGGCAGCTTAAGGAAACTCATGAAAAGCTCCTCCATCAGGATAAAATGGCCTCCCTCGGGAAGCTGTCGGCCTCGGTTGTGCATGAGATAAATAATCCCATCGCAGGCATGCTCAATTTTATTCTGCTCATGAAGCGGATCATAGAGGAAAAGGATCTTGACGGCAGAACCGCCGACCAATTTATCCAATATCTTGCACTCATGGAGACCGAGACCCGTCGCGTCAGCGAAATAGCCTCCAACCTTCTGGCTTTTTCTCGGCAGTCAAAGCTGGAATTGAAACCAGTTGATTTGAACCGACTGGTAGAAAAGACGTTGCTGCTCAATCAAAACCTGTTGAAGATCAACAAAGTGAAGATAGAGAAGGACCTTGATCCGGAACTGCTGGAGATCATTGGGTCCGAGGATCAGCTTCAGCAGGTCTTTATGAATATGGTGTCAAATGCTGTTGAGGCGATGGACGCAAGCGGCGGCGGTACTCTGTCCGTTCACACCAGCCATCTGTTGGAAGAAGACAAGGTTATGGTCTCTTTCAAAGACACCGGTACGGGCATTCCTGAAGAGAATATGTCGAGGCTGTTTGAACCCTTTTTCACCACAAAAACAAAAGGCAAGGGAGTCGGCCTGGGCCTTTCCGTGGCGTACGGGATTGTAGAAGAGCACGGAGGGGCCATCCAGGTCGATTCTTCCCCGGGAAAGGGCACGGTGTTTTCTGTGCTTCTTCCCGTCCATGCCGGGAATGGAGATCTTCATGGCGACCGCTAAGATTCTCATTGTTGACGACGAGCTGATCATGAGGGAATCCCTCGCCGGATGGCTTGAGCGGGACGGACACCAGGTAGGCAAGGCGGCCAGCGGGGAAGAAGCTCTGGAGGTGCTGGAGAAGACCAAGTACGACATCCTCCTTCTGGATATTAAAATGGAAGGTATGAGCGGTCTGGAGGTCCTGAAACAGGTGAACGAAAGCGATCCGGATGTGGCCGTTGTCATGATCACGGCCTATGGATCCGTTTCCACCGCCATTGAAGCCATGAAGAACGGGGCCTTTGACTACCTGATGAAGCCTTTTGACCCGAATGAACTGGGGCTCCTGATCGAAAAGATCATCGACCGGCAGGCCCAGGACCGGGAAAGGCTCTACTTGAAAGAAGAGTATCGGGAACGGACCCGGTTTGAGAGCATGCTCGGCCAATCCAAGGCGATGCAGGAAGTGTTCAAGTTGATAGAGGATGTGGCGGCCACCGATTCTACCGTGTTGATAACCGGAGAAACAGGCACCGGGAAAGAACTGGCGGCAAAGGCGATTCACAGCAATAGCCAGCGGTGCAACGGGCCTTTCGTGGCGGTAAATTGCGGGGCTTTTCCGGAACATCTCCTTGAGAGCGAATTATTCGGCCACCAGAAAGGTGCATTTACGGACGCGAAAACAAGCAAGAAAGGGCGATTGGAGTTGGCGCACGGAGGAACCCTCTTCCTGGATGAAATAGGAGAGGTCAGCATGAGAATGCAGATCGACCTCCTGCGGGTCATGGAAGACCGGGTGTTTTACCGGGTTGGGGGTACACAGCCTATTGAGGCCGATTTTCGGGTCATTGCAGCGACCAATAAGGACCTGGCCCAGGCCATTCGCGAGAGGACCTTCAGGCAGGACCTTTTTTACCGGCTCAATGTGATTTCTTTGGTCATGCCGCCTTTGAGAGACAGAAAGGAGGATATCCCTATTCTCGCGGAATACTTCCTGCGCCGATTTGCCTGGGAAAGCAACAAGACCATAGATAAAGTCAGCAGGGAAGCAATGGATGAAATGATGCTTTACGAATGGCCGGGAAATGTCCGCGAACTGGAGAATG
>CAZEGG010000171.1:0-7599 GCA_964511755.1 uncultured Desulfobacteraceae bacterium
CTTCGGCTTTCCTCCTTTCAGATTCCTCCATTGCCATGGATACCAGGTCCGCAATCGAAGCGGCGAAAGTCTGCTCATCCAGTGCCCACCTCCTTATCGATCCTGTGTGTTCACTGCTGACGACGCCGATTATTTGACCGCTGACTCGAATCGCTGAATCCAACAGGGACGTTATGCCCAACGGTTTCAGGTAGGAATCAGCAAACTCCCCGGTCCTCGGGTCTGTTTGGGCATCATGTACTGCAATGATGCGCTCTTCTCTCAGAGCTCTAAAATAATCGGAAAAGTTCTCTGAAAAGAGTTCCATGCCTGCGGAATGGAGTTTTTTGTTGAACTCATACAGCTCGATACATTCGATTTTGGAGTAATCTTCGTTGAAGAGCCACACACCGACCCTCTCCACATGAAGGGTAGGCGCGACAGCCTCGGTAATATTCTTCAGGGCTGCGTTCAGATCGCCGATTTCATCCAACCTGATCTTGGAGAGCGCCATTATCACGCTGTTTTGTTCACGCAGCCGTCTCTCGCTCTCCAGGAGCGCATTCTCGGCCTTTTTTCGATCAGTAATGTCCCGCAGGGCAATTACCTCTCCGATCTTCGATCCTTTTGCGTCAGTCATTAAAGAGACACGAAGATCGTACACATGCCCCTCTCCATCCTGCTCCAAACAGATCTCCGACGATTCCGTCTTGCCGGCGATTTGTCGGAGTTGCGGGAACTTGATGAAGGCATCCGATGCCTTTTGGCCTGTGATTTGGCTTGCCTTGACCTTTAACATGGACTCGGCGGCAGGGTTGAGGTCCAGAATGCGGTCTTCCCTGTCCGTCACCAGAATGATATCATCCAGTCCCCGAAAGATTTCCGCTTTAGCCACCGGCAGGATATCGAGCAGTCCGTACCGATGAAAACCCCACGCCATCGCGGCAGCCACTAAGACAAAAGATATGGGACCGATGTCCATATTGAGCACCGGGCTGTGTCCGGAGACATAAACAGCGTTGACAAGCCAGACGATTCCCGCCGCAATCAGGATTACTCCTGCTTGGGCACGCTGATAGCCAGAAGATGTGACTCTCTGATGGAGAAGGATGATGACTAAAATGGCCAGCAGAAAATAGTGATACGCCGTTACGGCCCACCACAATGGCCCATGTCCCACGCCGAGCATGGGAAACGGCCCTGTCTTGATAGGATAGTATTCAGTGAAAAAGAGTTTATGCAACGGATTCGTCCAAATAACGAGGAGGGAAACAGCCGTGATGAGAAAAAGCGTTAAAACTACTTTCTTGTTGGCCCAGGACTCGAAACCAAAAGTTGTCAACACAAACAAGAGGGCTAATGGGGGCAGCGGAGCAATCCCAAAAAATCGGAGCTTGCTTATGAAGATATCCGTGTCGGGAGTAAAACCGAGATAGAGCATTCCTTCACTCGCGGCCCAGACGGTGGCGGCCAGGCAGAGGCAGACCAGATACCACCCGCCTCTCGCATTGACCCGTCTAAAGGTAAAAAGGGCCGCAATGAAAATGAGAGCAGCCGAGAGAAAGAATGGAAAGCAGTATAGCAGCCTATAGTTCATCCAGACTCCTTTGCCAGATCCTTGAGCAACTCCTCCGCGCGTCTTGGATTATCAGAGTCCGTTCAGGGGATAAGGCCGTTCGCGGTGACTCCGCTCTCCTTAATATCGGCCAAAGGCGATGATTTGATTAACCATTCCTTCTGCAGCCGATACTATTTCCCCGACCGTGCAGACCGGAAAGAGAGGCTTCTCATGAATTGTCTTTTTCTGCGTTTTGAAGAGCGAAACACGGCGTTTTTGTGCTATAGTTGTCCCGTCGCTTTCCGTATATTTATCGATCCGGGCTCTTGCCGGGCGGCTATCTTATTTAGACATGAGTGAGTTTCCAGTCCGGAAATGAGATATTTTTTGCAGGATCAAGACAATCAAGGGATTACGCGGAGACGTACTATAATTAGTACGTCGCATCCCGCCAAGGCGGGACGGATTGACGCAGAGATTGTGAAAAACAGCCATTTATGATCTATTTAGAAGCTGAAGCAGGATATATAAGGAGGTCGAATGAAGAGATTAATCATGATTATGCTGGCATCCCTGGTTTTTCTCCCGATAAACGTCGCTGCAGGGGAAGGAAAATCCATTTTCAAATCTCATCACTGTGGAGCATGCCACAGGTTGGACAAAGGCTCGGCGAGCACCCCGTCTCTGAAAGAGATTGCTCAAGGATACAAGGGAAGGGAGGAACGGTTGATAAGCTTCCTGAACGGCGAGGCGGAACCCGTCATAAGACCTGGGAAAGGGACACTGATGAAAAGATACATCAAAAAGACCAAGGCGTTGTCCGACAGCGATCGAAAAGCCCTGGCCGACTATCTGCTTATGAAGCCGTAAAAAGTCGTGAAATGGGCCGGAGCCGTTAAGAAAAGCGCCGGGAGGGAAATTCGGCTTTCAAGATTCAGCCGGCACCCGTCGACGGCGTGCGGAGCTTCGGAACCGCCCTCTAAAGCCAGGGGGGTTGCCCGGCTCAATTCCCTACAATTCACGCAGTCGGAGTTTTTCATCGGCCTTCTTCCATGTTCTCCAGGAGCCTTCTGAGATTGTCGATCTCTTCACCCAGAACCTGTGTCAGTTCGTCGATCCGGCCCTCGTATTCGAGAACCGCGTTTTCGATGCTGTCCGCATTTGCTGACATATCGCCGCTCAATTCAAGGGCTTCAAGATCCAGACTGTCCGCATCACGGGTGATAAGAGCGTCGCTCCTTGCTTCATCCAGCCTGTCGATGATCTCTTCCAGGGCTCTTGTAAATGTCTCCTGATCTGATGCCATTGCTCAGTTCCTCCTCGCACACCATGATGATGAGGGCTTCAGTGATCAATGATTTCTTATCGCGGCATCCTCGATTCTGCACGAAGGTTCACCGTATTCTTCTCTTAAGAGCACAGATACAGCGTGGCTGTCCCATCCATCTGTATCTCCCGCGGTCGGGACGTTCCTTTTGTTTAAGATACCTGCTATCTGTTCGGGATTGAGCCCCTCTTTCCTTAGAGACCAGATCCTTTTTCGAACCTGCATTCTGATGATTTTGTCTGTTTTGTCCTCGAGGCACTTTAGGGCTGTAGTAACTAGAGTATCATTGTCAAATGTTCGAATTTTGGACTTCAAGCGTTCAAATCGTTCAAGAGAATCCTCGTCGAGAAAGACTGTGAGTTCATGTGGATTCCTGCTCTTGTGCTTTTCCTTCCACCATTTGAAATACGTAGGTATAGCCACGGGTATCTTGCCTCAAATTGTTTTCTTGTTTACGGATTTCTTCACCTCTGTGCTCCTCTGTTTTCAGGGTCGCCGGCTCCGCGTGGGGAATATTGCCCGGCTGCAAAATCTCGTGTTATGGTCAGATGCCACCACCCCTCTTCAAGCTAAGCAGCGGTGCGTGATCGCAAACGGCTGCAGTCTCTTTCCCAGCCCTGCGCAAAAATGTGGTAGCGGACCCACATCAGGATCAATTCACTATGTTTCTCTCGGAGTGAGGCCATTATTGACAAAAACGGTTCTCAATCCTGTTCTCCGAATTGGAATCGGTGTTGTTTACGGGAAAAGAAGGGTGACCGTGCTATTCGAGGGCAGATTTCTTTACACCACAATGACTGCTCAGGGAAAACCAGCCTGCTCCAGGGAGAGATCCTTCAGGAGTCCCTGAAAGGACCGCGCTGCAATGAAGGAGCCTCTACTTCAGAGCGTTGGCATCATAAACGAAGGCCCATACCTGGGCTAATGATAGGATGACGTCCTTGTAACATCACCAAGCTTGACGAGATTTTGTTTCCAAAGAGCGACGGATAATTTTCAAAGCCGAACTTACCGTATCACCCGAACAGGAAGATTTCAAGGGGTCCCGGCATTTTTTCCCAAGGGTCTGCAGCCGGCGGGCCGTCATATGCGTATTTCGTGGCGCCGATACTGGCGGTAGCCCAGCTCGATGCCGAAGGAGAGGGCCAGCATGCCCGCCAGAACCCAGAGATGAGCGGGGGAGGTCGTGGCGGCCTGCCAGATCAGGGCGGCCAGGGCGACGGCGCAGGCGGCCACCCCTGTCGCCGAGATCCACTTCCGGCTTTTGGTGGTGCCGGCCAGCTTCACGTTCGCGGCGTTGACTGCCCCGAAGATGATCAGGAAACCGGCACTCCCCATCATGGAAATGCTGGAAAGGTCTCCGATGTTCGCCAGCAGCAGGGAGAGCACGGTGGTGATGATCAGCCCTTCGATGGGTTTGTTCCAGACACGGTCTTCGAGGAACTCCGGAAGCTCCCCTTCCTTAGCAATGGTATAGCTGAGACGCGCCGAACCATACAGCGTGGCATTGATTGCCGAGAAGGTGGACAGCACCGCAGCAATGGCTATCATGACGAAGCCGGCATGCCCCAGGAAGGGGCGCGCCGCGGCCGCCAGGGCGTAGTCTTTGGCTTCCACGATCTTGTCCACCGGCAGCGAACCCACCGAAACCACGGCGACCAGGATGTACAGCAGGATCACAAACCCCACCGCGATGTAAAAGGCGCGGGGCAGGGTCTTCTTCACGTCGCGGGCGTCCTGGGCGGTGTTGGCGATCAGTTCAAAGCCTTCGTATGCCAGGAAGATAATCATGCCGCCGGCAACCAGGTGCAGTGGTGGGGTCCAGTGCACCGGGGCCAGCCGGCCGGCGTCGATGCCGGCAAAACCCACTGCCACAAAAAAGAGGAGGATTGCCAGCTTGATGGCCACGATATAGGTCTCGGCCTTTCCCACCAGGTTGGCGCTGAACAGGTTCAGGACGGCGGGGATCAGGATGCCGGCACTAATCAGGAGATGTTTCACCGGAACGCTTTTGCCGAAAAAAGTGGCTCCGTAACTGCCGAACGCGTACGAGTACAGGGCCAGCATCACGATGTAGCTGATCCAGAGCAGGCTGTTGATGCCGCCGGTAAACAGGTCGACTCCGAAGGCCTGATCCAGGAATTTTACCGTCCCTCCCTGGCTCGGAACATGTACCGACAGGCGGGCATAGGAGTAGGCCGTGAGCAAGGCCACGATCCCTGCAATCAGAAAAGCTGCCGGGGTCCCGCCGCCCGCAAGCTGTACCGCCAGGCCCAGCACCGCAAAGATGCCGCCGCCCACCATGCCCCCGATTCCGATCGCTACGATGGCCCAGAGGCCCATTTTCCCTTGATTTTGGTCTGCCATCATATCTCCCATTCTTCCCGCAGCCGGGCTTGTCTCAACATCCGCTGATAATACCCCATCACCCTATGGAAGGTAAACCTCGTTTTGCCTAACCAACCTCTCTGTTGACACCACGCAATTCAGTCTTTATACTTTCTGACAAGGACAACAACAGTCTTGATTGACTGTTCTTTTCAGTGTACCGCGGCCGTATGCCGGTGCAGAAACGGGATTTGAAATTCGAGGTGAGCCAGGGGCATGGCCAAAGAATTCTGGACGATCACCGAGGTTGTCGAGCGCTTCCACGTCACCGAGCGTTTCCTTTCGGAATTGGAGGACGAGGAAATCGTGTGTGCAGTCTTTCGGGAAGACTCCTCAACCAAGCTGTTTGCCTCCGAGGACCTCGAAAGACTCAGACTTGCCAAGATCCTTGTGGAAGAAATGGGCGTCAATCTGGCGGGCGTGGAGGTGATCCTCCGGATGAGGCAGAGCATGATCGAAATGAGAACGCAGTTCGATGATATTTTCCAGGATCTGGCCCGGCAGATTCAGGAGAAAATGGCATCCTTCAAAACCTGATATCCTTCCGTACATCTCCTTTATACAGACTGTCCATCTTCTTCACGGCTTCAAGGATTTCACCGTCATCCGTCTTGGGCACCTTCACAACCAGTTTGACCATCAGGTCACCCTTCTTTTTCGTCTTGAGGTTCACGGCGCCTTTCCCTTTCAGCCTCAGGATCTGCCCGCTTTGGCTTTTCGGCGGCACCCTGAGATTGACGTCGCCGTCAATGGACGGGATGGTGATGGTTCCGCCTGTCATGGCCTCTCGAACAGTAACCGGCACCTCCATATGGAGATCATCGCCCTTCCGCTCCAAAAGGGGATGCGGCTTGATATGGGTTACGAGATAGAGGTCGCCGGACGGCCCTCCGTTCAGGCCGGGTTCCCCTTTGCCTGCAATACGGACTTTCGAACCTTCTTTTACCCCGGGGGGAATGGTGACGTTGATCGTCTCGGTGCCGAGCACCTGTCCGCTCCCGTGACACCGGGTGCAGGGTTTTCCAATGCTTCCGTGCCCTTTGCATTGGGGACAGGCCTTGGTGAACTGGACGGGTCCCTGGGCAACATTGATGCGCCCCGAGCCGCCGCAAGCAGGACACGTGCTCATCTTGGAATTGGGATCCATTCCCGACCCTTTGCATTGGGGACATGATTGTGGTCTCTGCATGGAAAGCGTGGTCTGAAATCCCCTCAGCGCCGAAACCAGATCGATGGATATGCCGTGCTCCAGGTCTCTTCCTTTTAAGGTCGCGGCTGTTCCGGCCCCGCCCTCAAAGCCGAAAAGATCTCCGAACACGTCCTCGTAGCTGTGATACCTCCCGAATTCAGGCCCTGCGCGGCCGGGGGCCTCCTGCTGGTATTTTTCCCACTGCTTGTATTCCCTCGCCCGGTCGGCATCAAAACCTGCGCGAAGGCCTTCTTCCCCGAATTCGTCGTAGAGAGCTCTTTGATCCTTTTTGCTGAGGCAGTCATAGGCTCGGGATATTTCCTTGAATTTTTGTTCGGCTTCCTTGTTGCCCGGATTGATGTCCGGGTGCCACTTCCGCGCGAGCTTACGGTAGGCCTTTTTGATTGCCTCCTCGGACGCATCCTTTGATACGCCCAGAATTTCATAGAAATTCTCTGCCATGGACTATCCGTTACTCCTCTTCATCATGATCAATGCCGGCTGATTTCCGGGTCCGCCAAGCACGAAATCCGAACCATAACGTATATTGTGTCCAGCATATAAAATTCAGGACTCCTTTCCAAGGGAAAAGCCTTGCAACGGCCGTTTTTCAATAATTAGCGTCCCCATCTGGGATGGCGGAAATCCCGCGCCTTCCCCGTCCCGATCCGGAACGGGGCGGGGCAGGCGAGGAAAGGCTTGGACTGTCGCGAAGTGATTTGTCATTTCGGCGGAAGCCGAAATCCAGTGATCACTGGGATGGGGTCTTCTGGATGCCCCCCGGACCTGATCCGGGGGCCGGCATGACGACCGAAGTAGTGCCTCCCGGTCCTGGGGCCGGTCTCCTGCATCAGGGGGTAAAAAGCACGACCAGACAGCGTGTGGTTTCAGACGACATGCTTTTCAGCTTATGGGGGGTGTCGGAGTTGAAATGGATTGACTCGCCGGCCTTCAGACGATGATCCTTGTTCCCGAGGCTGAGTTTCAGTTCCCCCTCCATAACAAAGATAAATTCCTCGCCTTCGTGTTTATAGGCGACGGGCTTGTGGGCCTTTCTGGCCTCTATGGTAACCATGAAGGCCCGGAGGTGGCGGCTTTCCTCACCGGGACTCAGGGTCTGGTAGGAATAATCCCGGGTCCGCTTCATGAAGGCCTGCT
>CAZEGG010000172.1:0-7554 GCA_964511755.1 uncultured Desulfobacteraceae bacterium
AATACATGAGTTGCGGAGCAATCATGATTACTCTCTGATAGGTATCCGGTATGAAAACCGCATCAAAATCTATAATGGGTTGTGGCTTGTCAGGCTCAATCTCGGTCTCCAATTCATACGGTGTCTTCATCTCACGGAGTTTCTTGACCAGAGATGCAGGTCTGGGATAGTAAAGCCCGATCATCTTCTTTATTTGTTCCCCGAAGTCTGTCTGATCCGGTTTGTATGACTCTACAGCGGTGACGGTTGCATCTGCCTTTTCCACTCCGTCCCAGAATTTGTTCATGAAGAAACGCCCGTAGGAATTATCAGGATAAAGGATGGCAAAACGTTTCAGACCCAGCTCATTCACCGCGGTGCTGATAATCTTCTTGATCTCCTCTGAGGGTACGAGGAAATTCCTGAAGACCATCCCTCCCTCGCCCGTTATGTCTTCCCGCTGCGTCAAGGTCATAATGGGGACCCCGAGTTTTTCGGCCGTTTGCGCAGCAGCAAGTGAAGCCTTGCTTGAAAGGGGGCCGATGATGCCGACAACATGTTCCTGCTCAGCCAGGTTCTGCGTTGCCGCAGATGCTGTCCCGGGATCCCCTTTGGTGTCTTTGATTACCATCTCTATCCGAGGGCCGTCTCCTTGGGCCTCGCCGAATACCCCTAAGCCCAATTGAATTCCGTTGAGAACCTCCTCTCCGAATGGAGCAAAAGGTCCGCTGAGCGGCAACAGACACCCAAAGGTCCCTGTCTTGACAGACAGTGCCGCTTCGATACGCTGGAGGACTTCCCTCCCGAGGTCCACCCACTTCTGTTCGGGGGTGGACCTGACCAAGGCCATGGCTGCCGTCCGGGCATCCGTGAAATCGTTTTCGTTCAAGTACAGTCCGGCAATTCGATAGTAAATGGGAGGAACGAATTCGCTTCCTGCCGCATATTCAAGCAATCGGGTGAGGACGTCAATATTGCTTGTGTCAATGAGGTCGCCCAGTTTCTTTCGAATGTCGGCCTGCAACTGGGGTTCATCGCCGGTTTCCTTCTCAGCCCGCAACCACCAGAAAAAAGCCTGTTCCCGGTCTTCCAGAGCCGCATAATCAAGTCCCAGTACATCACAGACCTTTCCCATCAAGGGATTGGCCGGATAATTCTTCACCCATTCCAGTGCCCGGTCGCGAGAAGCATGGTATTGATCGAGGCGGTAGAGGATGTTCAGGACCCTAAAGGTGATTTCGGGCAAGGCAGTGAACTCCGGAAAATCTACAGCGACTCTTTCATAGTATCTGAGAGCATCCTGATATTGCCCCTCTTTGAAGTAGATATCTCCTATTCTCTGCAATGCCCTGGCGGCATTTTTTTCCTCGGGGTGTTTTTCCACATAGGTGCGAAATAATTCCAGCGCTTTATCTTGCAGGCCTTCCTGCATGGCGGATTCCGCCTCTTCGAAATAGTCTTTCTCCACCGGAGACGGAGCCGCGGCTTTGGGCGCGGGCGGAGCCTTTTCCGCCAGCTTGACGGGTTTCACCGAGACGCACCCGGACAAAAAAAAGGCTACCCCCACCAGCATGATGGTGGAGATAGCCTGATACCGTGCCGCTGCCCTCATGGCTACTTTTTCACTTCCTCAAAATCTGCATCCACGACATCTTCATCGGCCGAGGTCCCGGCTCCGGCCGTATCGGCCGAACCACCGGCGCCCTGCGCCTGTCCATGCTGGCCCGCCTGTGCATACATGGTCTCCGCCAGCCTATGGGAGGCTTGTGTCAACTCATCACTCAGTCGCTTTATTTCCTCGACGTTCTCCCCTTCCATCGCCTTCTTCAACTTCTCAACGGCCTGGTTAATCTGGTCCTTCGTAGCCGCATCAGCTTTATCGCCGACTTCCTTGAGCGACTTCTCGGTGGAATAGATGAGCGAGTCGGCCATATTCCGGGCATCCACCAGTTCTCGCTTCTTCTTGTCATCTTCAGCATGCACTTCAGCGTCTTTCACGAGCTTTTCTATTTCATCTTCGCTCAAGCCGCTGGATGCCGTTATTTCTATGGACTGCTCCTTGCCTGTCCCCATATCCTTTGCGGAAACATGCACGATGCCGTTTGCATCGATATCGAATGCAACTTCGATCTGCGGAATGCCTCGCGGTGCGGGAGGAATGCCCACCAACTGAAATCTTCCCAGAGTCTTATTATTGGCAGCCATTTCTCGCTCACCCTGCAGCACATGAATCTCGACCGCAGGCTGATTATCAGCTGCTGTAGAAAAGATCTGACTTTTCCGGGTCGGGATGGTGGTATTTTTCTCGATCAGTTTGGTGAAAACTCCACCCAGCGTCTCGATCCCCAGGGACAGTGGGGTCACATCCAGGAGGAGCACATCTTTTACATCACCCCTTAAAACACCGCCCTGGATTGCCGCCCCGATAGCGACCACTTCGTCGGGGTTGACTCCCTTGCTCGGCTCTTTCCCGAAGATCCCTTTCACTTTCTGCTGCACCATGGGCATTCTGGTCATCCCGCCCACCAGGATCACTTCATCCATATCGCTGGCGCTGATCCCCGCGTCTCTCAGGGCCATGGTACAGGGTTTAACCACTTTTTCCACCAGATCGTCCACCAGCGCTTCCAGTTTGGCACGGGTCAGTTTGATGTTCAGGTGCTTTGGTCCGCTTGCGTCGGCGGTGATGAACGGGAGATTAATATCCGTCTCCATTGAGCCGGAAAGCTCCATTTTCGCTTTTTCAGCCGCCTCCTTCAATCTCTGGAGGGCCATCTTGTCATTTCTCAGGTCAATACCCTGATCCTTCCTGAATTCATCGGCCAGATAATCCACTATCCGTAAATCAAAGTCTTCCCCGCCAAGGTGCGTATCACCATTGGTGGATTTGACCTCAAACACTCCCTCGCCAATCTCCAGGATGGAAATATCAAAGGTCCCACCGCCGAGGTCGAACACGGCTATTTTCTTGTCGCCCTTTTTGTCCACTCCAAACGCGAGAGATGCAGCGGTCGGCTCATTAATGATTCGCTCCACCTTGAGCCCGGCTACGCGGCCGGCGTCCTTGGTAGCCTGCCTCTGGCTGTCATTAAAGTATGCGGGGACGGTGATTACGGCCTCTTCCACCTTTTCTCCCAGGTAATCCTCTGCGGTCTGCCTCATTTTCTGGAGGATCATGGCGGAAATTTCGGCGGGGCTATAGTCTTTTCCTCTTATTTTCACATGAGCGTCGCCATTACTTGCCTGGCTGATCTCATAGGGGAGTACCTCCTTATCCTTCTGGACCTCGGGCGAACCATATTTGCGACCGATCAATCTCTTGACTCCAAACACGGTGTTCTGCGGATTGGTGACGGCCTGCCTTTTGGCCGTCTGACCAACAAGCCGTTCTCCACCATCGGTGAATGCCACCATTGATGGCGTAGTTCTGCTCCCTTCCGCATTGGCAATAACAACGGGGTCACCACCTTCCATGACAGCCACGCATGAGTTTGTTGTGCCGAGATCAATGCCGATTATCTTTCCCATTTTATTGCCTCCTTAATACAGCAAATTCTTTCAATTTATTTGTAACTAAACAAAACGAGCAACAGCAGGTTACTCGTCATTTTGATTTTGAGATGTCTGATTCTTCCTGTTCACGACGACCATTGCGGGTCTTAACAGCCTCTGGTTCAGCAGGTAGCCCTTCTGCAATTCATGCAATACCGCCCCTGGTTCAGCACTCCCGTCTTCCATCTCGCTTACCGCCTCGTGATAGTTGGGATCAAAGGCCTCACCATGCGCCTTTATTTCTTCGAGCCCGGCTTTTCCGAGGGCATCCTTCAGCCCCTTCAACGTCAACTCTACCCCTTGCTTCAAAGGCTCCACACAATCGTCACTCGTAGTCGAACAATGTGAAATAGCCTGCTCCAGTGCGTCCAGGGCAGGAAGCAGCTGTCTGATCAGGGATTCATTGGAAAACTTAAGCCACTCTTCTTTTTCCCTTTGTCCCCGCCTCCTCATGTTCTCCATTTCGGCCTGGGATCGGAGATATAAGTCATAATTTCTTTCGGCAGCATCCGCCAGTTCTGTGGCTCTCTGGATCAACTCCGTTTTTGTCATCTTTTCGAAGGGTTTTTTTTCAGCTTCACCTTTGGCGGCTCCCGGTTCGTTTCGTTCCGATTCTTCGTTGGATCCTCCGGAAACTACTTCTTCGTCTCTTTTCCCGGCATTGGTGGATTGATTCATTCGCCTCCAGACCTCACATCTCTCAAACGTTATCTTGCCGCAATGCCTGCATACACCGAGCAGCACGCCGCCCTCCCACACCCTGATACCCCTGGGAATGCAAGACCGCTTTCGTCTTCCCCATGTGCAACAGGAATTGCGCAAGACTGTTTGGCAGAATTTTAAGCATCACACCGATTCTTGTCAAGGCAACCCGGGCAAACTTTTTCCTGTTCATTCGAGGCGCGTCAGGCTTCGGTTCAAACACCGGATGAGGTGAGCCTCTCCAGGGCCTCTCTGTATTTTTCGCGGGTTTTCTCGATGATTTCCGGGGGCAGTTTGGGTGGCGGCGGCTTTTTCGGCCAGTTCAGGCTCAACAGATAGTCCCGCAGAAATTGCTTATCAAAACTCTGTTGAGTCCCGCCGGGAGCATAGAGATCCATGGGCCAAAACCGTGAAGAATCCGGAGTCATGACCTCATCGATCAAGAGCAGACGGTCATCTTGAAAACCAAATTCGAATTTTGTGTCCGCAATGATGATTCCCTTCTCGGCCGCAAGTTTGCGGCCAAAGGAATAAATTTGAAGGCTGAGGTTCCGCACTGTCTCCGCCGTCTTCATCCCGATCAATTGTGCCGCCTCGTCAAAGGAGATGTTGAGATCATGCATCCCGTCCTCGGCCTTCGTTGAAGGGGTGAACAACGGCTCCGGCAGCAGGTCCGACTCTCGTAACCCATCCGGCAGAGGAATACCGCAGATTTTTCCTTGAGCACGATACTCATTCCATCCTGATCCCGAAATGTAGCCTCTGACAATGCACTCTACCGGCAAAGGTTGTGCCCTCTTTACAAGCATACTTCTTCCCTCAAGGGCCTCAGCATATTTCCTGCATGGCTCAGGATACCGGCCCGGATCAGTGGCGAGCACATGGTTTTCCACAATCTGTTCCAATTGTCGAAACCAGAAAAGCGATATCTGCGTCAGTATTTTCCCTTTGTCGGGAATCGGGTCATCCATGACCACGTCAAAGGCGGAAATGCGATCACTCGCGACAATCAGCAGATAGTCATCTATTTCGTAGATATCCCGCACCTTGCCTCTCTTGACGAGAGACAGGCCCGGGAAGGTGCTTTCCCGCATAATGGACTGAGTCATAACTTTCCTCCCTTGGATCAATTCTGGTGATTGGCACACAAATAGGAAAGGTTCCAGCTTTACCGGCCGATCGTACTTCCTGTCAAGCACCTTGGAAACGTCACCGCCGGAAATGCGAACTCCTGAAGACATGATTCACTTTCACCAAATGTGGCCGGGAAAAAATAGCGTTGCTATTTTCGGCAATTAAGGTATTAATACATACAGCTGTCTGTTTGAAAAGGCCATCCATGGGAATTCTAAGCGATCAAACAAAATACAGAGAAGCCATCGCCCATTTTGATAAGCAAATAGACCGGATGCACACGGACTTCGACAAGTACCGGC
Source organism: uncultured Desulfobacteraceae bacterium (assembly GCA_964511755.1). Lineage (GTDB taxonomy): Bacteria > Desulfobacterota > DSM-4660 > Desulfatiglandales > Desulfatiglandaceae > B46-G9. The sequence continues at coordinate 5,670 of CAZEGG010000172.1, forward strand.
GGGGAGAAACCCACAGGGTGCCGGACTGGCAGCGCCTCGAAAGAGACCTCATTTTCTTTTCACGGAGGAAGGCCTCTTCCCTGGAACTCTCAAATCAGCTTGACCGGGTTCTCTACAAATTTCAGGTACGCAAGAGAGTATGGCTGCAATGGGTCGAGTTGTTCCAGCGCGGTGCGTAACTTTCAGCCGTTCGAGCGTCCTTTCATAGCCGACCACCCCATTCTATTCAGATACTGCCTGTAATACCGCAGAACTCTGTTCCTGAATGTCACTGTTTCCGGGTAAGGGGGGAGTCCCTTGTACTTTTTCACCACGCGGGAGCCGGCATTATAAGCTGCCAGAGCTCGGCTGATATCCCCCCGCTGTTCCTGCATCAATTCTGAAAACAACTGATACCCTGCCTCAATAGCTTTTTTGGGGTCGAGCCGTTCATCTTCACCGTTGGAAAGGAGCTCACGTCTATACCGGTTATACAGCTCTACCCGTTTTTTCTTGAACGATAGGGCTTCCTGCATCACCCTGCGCGCCTCCCTGGCATCAGCTTCAAGGCAGTATTCTCCTGGTTCCTGGATCAACTTCAGCGCTCTCGCCTTCATCCTCCGTTCCTTCAGCATCACCTTCCGCGCTTCGTTGAAATAGGGGGGAGAAAAGATGGAGGCCATGCCGAGAAGTGTTCCTGTCCCCGGCATTATCTGGGTAATTCCTGCGGCTCCCACCTGGGAAACAGAGCGGGGATCGAACCTCGATTCCTGGCGCATCAATGCAAGGAACAATAATGGCCGCACGATGTACTTGTTCTTCACAGGATCCTGCAACACCGGTTCAAGAAACGGAAGGTAGCGACGCTCTACACCGCCCAGGCTCTTTTTCAGAGAATCCAACGTCGGTGATCCCTTGTAATCTCGCGTCGAATCCGTGTCGAACCTTTGCAGTTCCTCCGGATCTGCATTTGCAACGAAGTAATTGTATACAGAGTTCACAAAGGGAACATTTTCCGGCAGAAGCGGGCAGCCATCAATTGAATCAATTCCCTGGCATTTGTTGTAGACGTACCCCAATGCGTCCCTCAGATTCCACCCGTTGTCCGCGAGGCCTTCCTTGAAAAGCCTGCGCAGGAGATCCGCGCATTTCACCTGGTCAAATCGCTCGTCCTTTTTCGTATGCAAAACCGTACGGTATTTCTCCAACTTTTCGACGGCCGAACGAATACTTTTTTGATACAGGCACGCAAAATGTGCCACATCCGCTACGTGTTCCCCTTCCATTTCCTCCTTGGCGGTCGTTTTCATGGCATCGATTGCCTGTTGCAGGAATTCTTCCGCGTTGTCAAACTGCTTTTGGGATTCGAGATAATTTTCATCCACATATACCTCAAGCCCAAGAGACTGTGCGACATCCGGCCGCATGAGTAAGAGCCCGTCCTCCCCTCGGTCGGATTCTCTTGGAGTGTTCGACTCCTGAATCTGTTGATAATAGTTCAGGGCGCCTTTCACAAGGAGAGTATATTCATCATTCGCCCAGGTCTGCCCCGGAAATACCGCGAAGAAAAACAAAACCATTAGCTGGGCAAAGAATCCCATCCGAATGTTTGCGATGCCGGATGTTCTACTCATCTCCAGGGAACTCCTTTCAGACGCCATGCTTCATCCGTGGACCGTAGAGGGACTAAGGCGAAGAGGACCTCATGCGCAGTGGAACGAAACAGAGCTTCATTAAAATGATATTTGTTCTGGATCCTAGCAGAAACCGGAAGAAGAATAAAGCACATTGACGGAAAAATTTCTTTTGACAGTCAAAATTCGACCTGTTATAGACATTACTTCGGCGGGCCGTTAGCTCAGTTTGGTAGAGCAGCGGACTTTTAATCCGTTGGTCGTGGGTTCGA
>CAZEGG010000173.1:0-7527 GCA_964511755.1 uncultured Desulfobacteraceae bacterium
CTCAGGTCATATCTCCGGAAACGGCTTATATCATGACCAATCTGCTTCAGGCGGTCATTCAGGAAGGAACCGGATGGAGAGTCAAGGCATTGAAAAGACCTGCGGCAGGGAAGACAGGTACCACAAATGACCTGAGGGACGCCTGGTTTATGGGGTATACGCCCGCACTGGTTACCGGCGTGTGGGTGGGCTATGACGACAGGAGATCTATGGGCAAGGGGGAGACGGGTTCACGAGCCGCCAGCCCTATCTGGCTCCATTTCATGTCGTCGGTCCTCGAAGGAAAGCCGGTAAAAGACTTCGTCGTACCGGAGGATATTGTTTTCGCGAAAATAGATGCCAAAACCGGCCTCCTGGCAGGCCCTTATTCCAAGGAAACCGTCTTTCAGGCCTTCAAACAGGGCACTCAGCCTGAAGAATATTCACCACAACCCACCACGCCGAAAACCGAACAATTCCTTCAGTTTGACATGGATTCCGGGCAGTAAAAGAGAAATTTCAGGAGATTCTCTCCAGATCCTGTATGCCCTTGAGAACGAGATCGAAGAATTCCCGTATGTCTTCCTTTTCCAAACAGGAAAACGCCACGCGAGCATCTGTTTTTCCGAGAGAAATCAGGCCAACCCCGTAGTTCTCAAGCAAGTGAACCCTGAGGGCCTCGGCATCCACGGTCTTGAGTTGAAGGCACATGAAATAGCCTGAGTTGAAGGGGTAGGGTTCCCAGGCTTCCCGGTATCGGGAGTCGGAAACCACTCGTTTGACTTCCCTGGCCCTTTCTTCCATGATGCGCAACTTTTCCGCTTTGCTCACGGGATATTGTTCAGAATTCATCGCTCTGAGGACTATTTCCTGGCTGAGGTGAGAGGCGTTGGATATGGAGCCTCGCACCGCACCTGCTGTTTTTCGTTCAAGGGCATCATACAGAGAGTCCGGTTCTCCATCGGCCATCGCTCCATAGGTGATGAACCCAATCCGCAGTCCCCATGCGAAGTCCTCTTTGGTCGCTCCGTCCAGTTTGACAGAGAGAAGTCCGGGGTGTGCACCCGCCAAAGAGGAGAAAACGGACTCCTTGAGACATTGTTCGTCGTAAAATAGCCCGAAGTACGCATCATCCGTTACGGCGATGGCATTGGCGCCGCTTTCTGCAATTTTTATCAATATCTCCCTGATTCCCACCGCCTCTTCGGGAGTGACCGTGTAGCCCGTCGGGTTATTGGGGAAATTGAGGAGGACCACGACTTTTCCTCTTCTCTCGGCTTCTGAAGTCACACAAGCCTTGAACGCCCGCAGGTTGAATTTTCTGTTCGTGTCGAACAGGGGATACCGTACAATTTCCGCACCCCGCCGGACCTGGAATATCAGGTTATAATTTCCCCACATCTTATCCGGAAGAATGAGGGCATCACCCGGGTCAACCCACATATCGCCTACTACGCTCAACCCATGGGTGAGCGCCTGGCTGACGATGGGAAGACTGATCGTTTTGTCCGAAAGAGACGGATTCTTCTGCAAGATTGCGGCCTTCCATGCTTTCCGGAGAGAAGGGAGGCCGAAGGATGGCGCATACGTCAAGGCCTGTTCCGGAGTAAGTCCGTTGACCATCGCCATTACGGGGGGTAGATGCATGGCGCCGCCCTTTTCGGTTGCCATGCCGATTGTCGCGTTGAAACGGTGGGCCTTTTCTCTTGCTTCGGCACTCTGGGAGAGAATTCCTTTCGGAAAGAAAAGGGCTTTCCCCACTTCCGAAAGCATGTCATAGATGCGGGAATTAGAACGCACGATAGTGCTATTCAATTCTTCTGCAATCGGGTTTCTCAATGCCATTTCTCCTTTGGGTCATTCGTGTTACAACGATGCTTGTGAACGGAGGAACTGCATATAGCCTCTGCTCTTCCAGGGTACTCTTTCTTCAACAGCGTTGAAACAATAATAGGTCCAACTTTCTGATGGTTCTGGCGATTTGTCAAGCAAAAGAGGAAGTTGATTTGGCTTGACTTGGAAACGGCTCTCCCTATATATAAAAGCAGTTAAACGCTTCTGAAACGGAAAGGGGAACAGATGAGAGATGTCGTAATTGTCAGCGCGTGCAGGACGGCAATCGGAGATTTTGCCGGTTCACTCAAAAGCATATCAGCAACGGACCTTGGCGCCGGGGTCATTGCGGAAGCCATTTCCCGGGCAGGCATACAAAAGGAACAAGTGGACGAAGTGATCATGGGTTGCGTGCTGCCGCACGGCCTGGGGCAAAACCCCGCCAGGCAGGCAATGGTGCGCGCCGGTCTCCCGTGGGAAGTCGGTGCCACCACCGTAAACAAGGTCTGCGGATCAGGGCTGAAGGCGGTCATGCTGGGGGCGCAGGCTATTAAGTGCGGGGACGCCGATGTGGTCGTTGCGGGCGGCCAGGAGAACATGAACCTGTGTCCCTATCTGCTCAAGAAAGCCCGGAGCGGTTACCGCATGAATAGCGATTCTGTCGTGGACGGCATGGTGCATGACGGTCTCTGGGATCAGGTGAACGATTTTCATATGGGGATGAGCGCCGAACTGGTGGCTGAGAAATACGGCGTCACCAGAGAGGACATGGATTCCTTTGCCTTGCACTCCTACGAAAAGGCCTGGGACGCAATCGAGAAAGGAATGTTCAAAGACGAGATCGTCCCGGTGGAAGTTCCCGCAAGGAAAGGGGACCCGATGATATTCGACGCGGACGAGATTCCGTTCAGAAAGCCGAAGACCACGGCAGAGGCACTGACAAGATTGCGTCCCGCCTTCAAGAAGGATGGTATGGTCACAGCGGGCAATGCCTCAAAGATAAGCGACGGAGCCTCAGCGCTGGTGCTCATGTCGCGGGAGCGGGCCGAGAGCCTGGGATGCACTCCTCTTGTACGAGTTGGGGCGCAAGGGTCTGCCGGAATTGACATGAAATATGTCCTTGTGGCCCCCATCTACTCCATTCCGAAGGTCCTTGCCAAGGATCGTCTCACCATAGCTGATGTGGATCTCCATGAAATCAACGAGGCCTTCAGCTCATCGTCCGTGGCCGTCAACCGGGAGCTTGGCATTGATCCTGACCTCGTCAATGTACACGGCGGGGCCGTGGCCCTGGGTCACCCGATCGGTGCGAGCGGTGCGAGGATTCTCACGACCCTCATCTATGCCATGAAGAAGCGAGGCGCAGGGATCGGTGAGACGACGCTCTGCCTTGGCGGTGGGGAGGCCGTGACCCTGGTGCTTTACAATGAAGCATAATACGTTCGTTCCTGCGAAAAAGAGTCCTTCCGGCAGGAAGAAATAGCCTGCGCGGATACCTTGAAGCCGGGCTTGATTCGATTCGGGCGCATGCCACGAGCAAAATTTGGTTTCGTGCCTTTGTCTTGCGCCTTACGTCCCATGCCATACACCTCAAGAAAACAAGGAGGAATAATTGAGATGAGAGATGTGGTTATCGTAGCTGGTACGAGGACCCCCGTGGGGTCATTCGGTGGAACACTGAAATCAGTTTCTGTTGTGGAACTGGGTGCCCTCGTGTTGAAGGCAACACTCAAGAAGGTGAATACCAGACCCGTCGCCCCTTCGGCCGCGATCCGGTATGCACCCGATGCACTCAAGGGGACCGGAATGATCGAGCTGGAAGAGAAGGCATATGACTATGATAATGCTTCCCAGCCCCTTGAGATTGAAGAAGTAATCATGGGAAACGTGGTGGGCGCCGGACAGGGACAGAATGTTACCCGTCAGGCCATGATCAAGGCAGGAATTGCCAAGGAAACGTCGGCCTTTACCGTTAACAAGGTGTGCGCATCCGGCATGAAGGCTGTGGCCCTTGCGGCACAGGCAATTCGCTATGGAGAGGCTGACATTATCCTGGCGGGCGGTATGGAGAACATGAGCATGATTCCCTATGCCCTTCCTTCAGCCCGCTGGGGAGCACGGATGAATAATGCGGACCTCGTTGATCTGATGGTCTTTGACGGTCTTTTTGAAATACTCTACGGCTATCACATGGGCATCACCGCTGAAAATATCGCGGAGAAGTATGGTATTTCAAGGATTGAGCAGGACGAACTGGGGGCGGTGAGTCATCAGCGCGCCAGAAAGGCCATTGCCGAAGGCCTGTTCAAGGACGAGATCGTTCCCGTTGAAATACCCCAGAGAAAGGGCGATCCGGTGATCTTTGATACGGATGAACGACCGATGGACACCAGCGCGGAAAAGATGGCGAAACTCCGCCCGGCCTTCAAGAAAGACGGCACCGTCACCGCGGGAAACGCGTCCGGGATAAACGATGCCGCCGCCGCGCTCCTCCTCATGTCGGCGGAGAAGGCCAAGGAACTGGGGTTGACACCGCTGGCAAAGGTGCGGGCGTGCGCGTCAGCAGGCGTTGATCCTGCTTTCATGGGCCTGGGACCGATACCCGCCGTCCGGAAGATCCTGCAAAAGGAAAAGCTCGGAATCGATGATTTCGGAACCATCGAACTGAACGAGGCTTTTGCCTCCCAGGCCATTGCATGTATGCGGGAATTGAAATGCGCCCAGGAAAAGACCAATGTTCTGGGAAGCGGCATTTCCATCGGCCATCCCATCGGATGCACCGGCACCCGCATCATTCTGACCCTCCTCGGGGAAATGCAGAGAAAAGGCCATAACCTGGGGCTCGCATCTCTCTGCATAGGCGGCGGCCAGGGCATGGCTACCGTGCTGGAGCAGGTCTGAGTTGAAGACATGCAATTGATTCCTGAACAGTGAACCGTAAACCAACCGTCAACCTTTGAACTAGTACGGATAGGGGAGTGAGTTATGGGATATGAAAACATCATTTTTGAGAAAAACGGACATGTCGCGGTTATCAAGTTCAACCGGCCGAAGGCGTTAAACGCCATCAATCCGGCCGTCCTGGCCGAAGTGAACGCTGCCCTCGAAACCATCGAATCCGACCCTGATACAAGGGCCCTTATTTTGACCGGAGAAGGGGAGAAGGCCTTTGTGGCGGGTGCCGATATCTCTCACATGGTTAGCCTGAGCCCGCTCGAAGGAAGGAAATTTTCAAGAGAGGGGCACAACCTCCTCTTTCGCCTGGAAAGACTGCCTATCCCGGTCATTGCCTGTGTAAACGGTTTTGCCCTGGGTGGCGGAACTGAAATAGCAATGGCATGCGACTTTATCTACGCGTCTGAAACCGCCAAGTTCGGACAACCCGAGATTAATCTCGGAATCATCCCCGGCTTTGGAGGAACTCAACGGCTCTCCCGGCTCGTCGGGAAAGCAATGGCCAAGGAACTGTGCATGAGCGGTACCATAATCAGTGCGTCTGAAGCAAAAGAAATAGGACTGGTTAACAAGGTGTTTCCTCCTGAAGATCTCTGGGGTGAGACAATGAAGACCGCTCAGCTGTTTGCCTCCAAGGGCAGGGTATCCATGCGGGGAGTGAAGCATTGCATTGACCGGGGGTTTGATGTGGACCTCGAGTCGGGCTGCTATATGGAAGCCGATGCCTTTGCCATGTGTATGGCAAGTCCGGATGGAAAAGAGGGGATGTCTGCTTTTCTGGAAAAGAGGAAACCGCAATTTAAAGGGGACTTATAATCGTTCACTGGAGGCAGACCGTTCGACAAGACACACTGATGCTTTTCGGGGGTGCAATAGCATGGATTTTGAGCTGACTGAAGAACAGCAGATGGTGCGCGATATGGCGCGGCGGTTCGCCGAGGCCGAGATCAGGCCGAAAGCCGCGGAGTTGGACGAGAAACATGAACATCCCGAGACCATCATCAGACAGCTGGCTGAACTGAAGATGCTCGGTATAGCCGTCCCTGAGGAATACGGCGGCGGCGGCATGGACAATGTCAGCTATTCTCTCGCGCTGATTGAAATATCGAAGGCCTGCGCCTCTACCGGCGTCATCATGTCCGTGAACAATTCCCTGTACTGCTTTCCTGTTCTGGCCTACGGAACAGAAGAACAGAAGAGGAAATACCTTGCCCCGTGTGCTTCAGGCGAATTCCTGGGGTGTTATGGACTCACCGAGGCCGGCGCCGGCTCAGACCCCAAAGGGATGCGCACGATGGCTGTCAGGGATGGTGATGAATGGGTCCTGAACGGGGAGAAAAAATTTATTACAAACGGCAACGTCTCCCGGTACGCCGTATTGGCGGCGGTAACAGATAAGGACGCCGGCTATAAAGGGATTACTTCTTTTGTGGTGGACCTGGAAAATACGCCTGGTTTCAAAGTGGGCCGTGTAGAGGAAAAGCTGGGGATTCTTGCCTCGGGAACAGCGGAGCTTGTTTTAGAAGATGCCAGGGTCCCGGGAGAGGCCCTTCTCGGTAAAGAGGGGGAGGGCTTCAAACAGATGCTCACTACCCTTGACGGGGGGCGCATCGGAATAGCCTCCCAGGCCGTCGGGATCGGACGGGCGGTATTGGAAGAGTCACTGGAATATGCGAAGACGAGGGAACAGTTTGGAAAGTCCATCACCTCGTTTCAGGCGATCCAGTGGAAACTCGCGGATATGGCCACGGAGATGGATGCGGCGGAACTGCTGACATTACGGGCTGCCTGGTTCGAGGACCACAAAAAACCCTATGAGAAGGCGGCCGCCATGGCCAAAATGTATGCCTCGGATGTGACCATGCGGGCGGCCATAGAAGGTGTCCAGATACTGGGGGGGTATGGCTACTGCAAGGAATACCCGATGGAACGCCACATGAGGGACGCCAAGATATGCCAGATCTATGAAGGCACTAATGAGATCATGCGGTTGGTTATTGCCAGAAACCTCGTGCGGGGAACATAGAAACAGTCTCCGGTACCACGGGACCGGTTTCCGGCGAGGCCGGATTCCCGATCGGGAGGTGAGCCATGTCGCTGACATACAACAAGGAAATCTTTGACGAGATCAGGGAGGGAAAAGACTCGTGGGACGAAACCTGCGGCACTGCCTTTGCGGGGAAGCCTGAACGGCTCAAGCGCTTTTCAACCGTTTCCGACCAGGAAATCAAGCGAATCTACACTCCCGCGGACGTGAAAGACCAGGATTTTATGAAGGACCTGGGATTCCCCGGCCGGTTTCCCTTTACCAGGGGAGTGCAGCCTTCCATGTACCGAGGCCGGTTATGGACCATGCGCATGTTTGCGGGTCTCGGTTCCGCCACCGATACCAACCGCAGGTTCCACCACCTGGTGAAAGAAGGACAGACGGGTCTTTCCACGGCCTTCGATATGCCCACGCTCATGGGATACGACTCGGATTCACCCAAGGCAAGAGGAGAATGCGGAAAATGCGGGGTTGCCATCGATACCCTGGTTGACATGGAAGATCTGTTTGCCGGCCTTCCCATTGACAAGATAACCACTTCCATGACCATAAATCCTCCGGCTGCGGTGATCTGGGGCATGTACATCGCCATGGCGGAAAATCGCGGCATTGACCGAAGGATCCTGGGTGGGACTATCCAGAACGACATGCTTAAGGAATTCATTGCCCAGAAGACTTTTATGTGTCCTCCTGAACCTTCGCTTCGGATTATC
>CAZEGG010000174.1:0-7486 GCA_964511755.1 uncultured Desulfobacteraceae bacterium
TCCGCATCTATTTGTCTCCCAAGGGAATCACTTCCTGGCCTTTCCCAGGACATTCGTCAAGAAGCTCAGCCATTGTTTTTCCGTACACCGGGTGAACAAGTGTTGGGGTCAGATCTGTCATGGGCAGCAGGACGAACCTTCGTTCATGCATCCTGGGGTGAGGAACGATGAGACCCTGCTCGTCTATTATCCGATCGCCGTGGATGAGGAGATCCAGGTCGATGACCCGGGCACCCCATTTTTCTTTCCTCACCCGGCCCATCCGGGTCTCAACGGCCAGAAGACCCTCAAGAAGGTGTCGCGGAGCCCTCTCCGTCTCAAGGGAAACCGCCGCGTTCACATACCACCCCTGCCCCTCTACTCCCACCGGCTCGGTTTGGTAAAACCTGGATCTTTCCCTGATGCAGCAGCCCCGCATTTCGCTGAGCAGTCTGATGGCAGTCCGGCAGTTCTCCAACGGCTCCCCGAGGTTCGAACCGATCCCAATATATGCGGTTTCAGTCATTCGGGGCACTCCACCCGCTTAGAAGCTCATCTTGTTGAGTCTCTCCAGCGCTTCGGACAATCGCTCCAGGGTCTGCGTCAGGGCGATCCTGAAATATCCTTCTCCCGGCTCACCGAAACCGTTCCCGGGGGTCACCACAAGACCGGCCTCATCGAGGAGCCGTGCCGCAAAAGAGGCAGACGAATACCCTTCAGGCACCTGGACCCAGAGATAGAACGTGGCTTTGGGGGGGGTCAGCGCGAATCCCGCCTCACGCAGTCCTTTGACCGCCAGATCCCGGCGGGCCTGGTAGGTCTGAACCATCTCCCCGATACAGGCCTGGTCGCCTTTGAGTGCCCTGATGCCGGCCAATTGCACCGCCTGGAAAACACCCGAATCGATGTTGCTCTTTATAGCGCCCAACCCTTCGATTGCCTGCGCATTGCCCACCGCAAAACCGATCCGCCAGCCGGTCATATTGTACGTTTTGGAAAGGGAATGGAATTCAAGTCCCACGTCCTTTGCCCCCTCCACTTCCAAAAAACTCGGCGGCCGATATCCATCGAATGCCATTTCCGTGTACGCGGCATCATGACAGACGATGATGCGGTGTTTTTTCGCGAAATCCACCACCTCGCTGAAAAACGGCCTGTCCGCTGTCGCAGAGGTGGGATTATTCGGATAGTTAATGACCATGACCCTGGCCCGCTCCGCCACCTCATCGGGAATTGCGTCCAGGTCCGGCAGAAAGTTATTCTCCTGCAGGAGCGGCATTGTGTAGGGCTCGCCTCCGGCGAACAGGGTCGCTATTCGGTATACCGGGTAAGCCGGGCTCGGCACCAAGGCTATGTCTCCCGGGTCGACGAAGGCCAGGGAAAAATGGGCAATGCCCTCTTTACTGCCGATAAGGGACAGTACCTCGGTTCCGGGATCGAGTGCGATCCCGAACCTCTTCTCGCACCATCGGGCCACGGTATCCTTGAACACGGCCATCCCTGAATAGGACGGATACCGGTGGTTTTCGGGATCATCGGCTGCCTGCTTGAGCGCATCGATGATATGGGCCGGGGTGGGGATATCCGGATCCCCCACTCCCAGATCGATGATATCGACCCCGCGGGCCATGACCTCTTTCTTCTTTCGATCTATCTCCTTGAACAGGTAAGGGGGAAGCTGTTTCAGCCTCTCCGCTTTTTCGAAAAGTCCCATTCCGTACCTCATGTTGTAAAGACCCGAGTCCAGAGGACTCGGCTTTGGGTTATCCTTTCAACGGGCTTCTTTGTTCCCGTATCGCCAGAGTGACTATAGTGACCCGGATTGTCTGAAGCGCCTGCCAATCCTCTCATTCTCATCTCAGGCCCAGGACGTCCTGCATGTCATAGAGCCCGTTGGGCTGTTCCACCACCCAGAGGGCGGCCTTGACCGCGCCCCTGGCGAAATTATCACGGTTGTGGGCCCGGTGGATCAGTTCCACTCTTTCGCCGGCACCCGCGAACATGACGGTATGCTCGCCGGCGATATCTCCGCCGCGCCACGTCTGGATACCGATTTCCTCCTTCGTCCTCTCCCCGACCTGCCCCTTTCGTTCGTAAACTCCCACTTCATCAAGATCACGACCCACCGCATCCGCGAGGATCCGGGCAAGGTGCATGGCGGTCCCGCTCGGGGCGTCTTTCTTGGTCCGATGATGGACCTCCAGGATCTCCATGTCATAATCTTTTCCGAGGAGGGTCGCCAATTCCTGCGCCATTTTGTACATCACGTTGACGCCTACACTCATGTTGGGGGCCATGACGCACCGGATGTTTCCCGCGAGCGCCTTTGCTTTTTCCAGTCGTTCTCCCTGGATTCCCGTGGTGCCGATAACCATGGACATCCCGTTGAAGACCGCCGTATGAAGATTCTCAAGGGTCGCGTCCGGTGTGGTGAAGTCGATCAGAACGTCTCCCTTGTCAAGCACCTCCTTGAGGGAAGGAGCAATTTCAACTCCCATGCTCCCTGCGCCGGCCTCCTCTCCGGCGTCCTTGTGAACGGCCGGATGATCAGGATGCTCAAAGGCGCCGGTGAGAGCGATCCCGGGGGTCTGTTGAATCATGGCAATGATTCTTTTGCCCATCCTGCCCGCAGCGCCTGCAACAATAGCGTTTACCATGGCGATTCTCCTCGTCGTTATGCCTTCGCTCAAAGAAGTCCGTAATCGCCGAGGGCCTTCTTCAATCGCTCCAGGTTGGCTGGGGCCATCGGCGCAAGCGGCAATCTCATTTCCCCGTCTATTTTGCCCATGAGCGCCAGGGAAGTCTTGACGGGAATGGGATTGGTTTCATAGAACATGGCCTGACACAGGGGAAGCAGCCTGTAGTAGAGTTCTTTCGCCTTTTCCGCGTTGCCCTCTTCCCAGGCCCGCACCAGTGCGGCAGTATCCCCGGGCGCAATATTTGCCACCACGGAAACCACCCCTTTGCCCCCAATGGAAAGGACAGGCAGGGTGAGATTATCGTCCCCGGAGAGCAGGGTGATCCTGTCGCCGGCCATTCTGACAATCTCAGCCATCTGACCCAGGCTGCCGGAGGCCTCCTTGACCGCCACGATTTCCGGCAGGTCCGCGAGGCGTGCAACGGTTTCCGGCAGCATATTAACGCTGGTGCGGCCGGGCACATTGTACAGGACCTGGGGCAGGGGCACGGCATCGGCAATGGCCTTGAAGTGTTGATACAATCCCTCCTGCGTCGGTTTATTGTAATACGGCGTTACCTGCAGCGTGGCGTCGGCTCCCGACCCCTTGGCGTGCCGCGTTAAATGTATTGCCTCTCTTGTGCTGTTTCCGCCGGTCCCTGCGATCACAGGGACGCGCCTGTTGACGGCCTCAATGGCGATATCGATCACGCGGGCATGTTCTTCCACCGTGAGCGTGGCCGATTCCCCCGTGGTGCCGCAGGGTACAATGGCGCTGGTACCGGCCTGAATCTGAAATTCTATCAGTTCCCGGTATCTTTCCTCATCAACCTCTCCCCCTTTGAAAGGGGTTACTATGGCGACAATAGATCCGCTGAACATGATGACCTCCATTGTTGGGGTTCGTCTGGTCGCTCTGCTCTGCCTGGGTTATTTGGTCTGCCTTTCCTATTTGGCTCATTATTACCTTATAAGCAGATTTGCGTTCAAAGCGACCACAAAATTTCTGTTGTGATGCATTGAATGTCAAATATCAAATGACCAAATTGACGAGAAGCCAGCATCCCTCTCAGTTGTTCCGTCGCGCGTTGCCGCAGTAGGCAGCGTAGCGGGATGTGTTTTGGCATTGAGGCATTTGGATTTCTCTTGACATTTGAGCTTTGACATTTGTCATTTACGGATTGTCCGGTCTACAGGGCCTCCTGGTGCAGCATTCCCTGGTACACGATGGTCGTGTTTCCCTCCATCCACACCTTTTCTATCTTTTCCCCGTCCTTCTCAAACGTGATGGTCAATATTTCACCGCTCCTGGTTCTCACCCGTGTGGGTGATTTCACCAGATTCCGGGTGCATGCCGCAAGTGCGGCGGCTATTGACCCGGTGCCGCACGCGAGGGTCTCATCTTCAACTCCGCGCTCGTAGGTCCTTATTTCAAGGGAATCAGGGCCGGTAATTCTGATGAAATTTGCATTGGTTCCCTCCGGCGCAAAGCGTTCGTGATACCTGAGGGCCCTCCCCTGTTCCACCACCGGATGGTTGTCAAGTCTTTCCACCCGGACAACTATGTGGGGTACCCCGGTGTTGACGAAATCAGCGCTCAGCCATTCCGGCAGAAGTTCCATGTCAACATCCAGCAAGAGACCCGACGGCCTCGGCATGAGCACCTTTACCATCCGCCCGTTGACCGTAGCGGTCACCGGCCCGGCCAGCGTCTCAAACGTCATATCCGGACCGGTAATCCCCTTTAAGTAGGCGAAACGGGAAACGCATCGCCCCCCGTTGCCGCACATTTCTGCCTCCCCGCCGTCGGCATTGTAAAACCGCCAGGCGAAATCGTACCGATCGGATTTGTTGACAAAAATCACCCCGTCCGCGCCGACCGATTCACGCCGCCTGCAGCATCGTTTTACCAGCATGGGCATTTCCTCATCGGTCACCTTGTGATCGCGGTTGTCAATGATGATAAAATCATTGCCGCTCCCGCTCATCTTCCAGAATTCGATTGGTTCCATTTTTCCTCATCCACCCATCAGAAAATCAGGGATCTGCTCACCCATGACAAGGTCTTCATAGGTTTCCCGCTTCCTGACGGTGTAAAACCGATCTCCGCGCACCATGACCTCCGCTACCCGCGGTCTCGAATTATACGTGGAGGCCATGCTGAAACCATAAGCCCCGGCGCTCATGACGGCCAGCAGGTCTCCGGGGCGGAACACATCCACCTCCCGTTCTCTGGCCAGGAAATCCCCGGACTCACAGATGGGACCGACAATGTCCGCCTTCTGTTTTCCCCCCTTTTTTGCCAGGACCGGCTGGACGGCATGGAAGGAGTTGTAGAGACTCGGACGGATGAGGTCATTCATGGCCGCGTCCACCACGATGAAATTCTTTTCCGGAGTGGACTTGGTGTAAAGCACCCTGGCCACCAGAATGCCCGCATTCCCCACGATGACCCGTCCCGGCTCAAAGATCAGAGTAAGATCGGTAGACGAGACCATCTTCTTGATGGCCTCTCCGTAATCCTTTGGGTGAGGAGGTTCTTCCCGGTCATACGTGATCCCCAATCCGCCTCCCAGGTCCAGAAAGGTGATCGGGATACCTGCCTCTCTCAGACCGTCAATCAGGGCCAGTAATTTTGTCAGGGCATCCACAAAGGGGGCCACCTGCGTCAACTGGGAACCGATATGACAGGAAACTCCAAGGACTTCCAGATTCTTGAGTCCTGCCGCCAGAGTGTACTGTTCCGGCGCGTCCCGGATATCGATGCCGAACTTGTTTTCCCGGAGCCCGGTTGAGATATAGGGATGGGTCTTGGGATCCACATCAGGGTTTACCCTGATCGCGATTCCGGCCTTCTTCTCCATTGTCCCGGCAATATCATTCAACCTCATGAGTTCCTGGGAGGATTCCACATTGAACATGAGGATATCAGAGGAAAGGGCGAACTTCAGATCATCATCCCGTTTCCCCACACCGGAATAGACTATTTTCTTGGGATCGACCCCGGCCCGCAATGCCCGGAACAGCTCGCCGCCCGAGACGATATCCACACCTCCCCCCAAACCTGCAAACAGTTTCAGCACGGCGAGGTTGGAATTGGATTTCATGGAAAAGCACGTCAGGTGCCTTGTCCCTTCGAAGGCGCCGTCAAAGGCATGGAAATGCTGTGTAAGGGTCGCATGAGAGTACAGGTAGAAGGGCGTTCCCACGGCCTCTGCGATCCTTCTCACCGGGACCTCTTCGCACTGGAGTTCGTCATTCCTGTATTGAAAATGGTGCATGGCTTTCCCTGCCTACTTCACGAGTAGTTTTACCCTGTTCGATGGCGGACCGACAGCTCCGTCCGGCCCTATCAGACGGAGAACAAAATAGTGGATGCCAGGGAGTTTCACCTCAGTGGTGCAGGAGAATTGTCCGTCTCCCGAGACATGGGCCTTTACTTCCTCCCAGGTGGTGAATGAAATGGGACATCCTTCACACGGGGGACTCTCGAGAGCATAGCGCACGTGATACACGCGGCAGGACTCGATAGCCGTGGGCTTTCCACGCCGCCCTCCCGGTCCGACCACCTCTCCCGTGAACCGTACGTCACCGTCCTGCCTTCCGGCCTGCAACTTCTCGACCTGCAGAGAGAATCCCCCCTCTGCTTTCGGGACGAAGGGCGGCGCCTTCTTGCCGCATCCTCCGGGGATGGTGAGAGCACTCACCAAAACAGCGCTCATAACCAGATGCTTCAGTCTCAAAGTCCCAGCTCCTTCCTGGCTTCCTGAATCCTTTCCTGCACCCTCTGAGGACCCGTACCCCCGGGAATCTCCCGCCTCTGAACGCAGGAGGCCGGATCGAGCCACTCATAGACATCTTCTTTCATCTGGCGGAAGAAATTCCTCATTTCCTCCAGGGTCAGATCGCGGAGCTCCTTCCTCTCCTGGAGGGCGAAGAGGACCATTTTTCCGACCACTTCATGCGCCTGTCTGAACGGGAGCCCCTTCCTCACCAGATAGTCGGCAAGGTCCGTTGCCTCCAGAAACCCGCTCTCGATAGCCGCGGCCATCCGTTTCCCGTCAAAAGAGACCGATTTCAGGAGACTGGCCATGATGGTCAAACAGGCGTCGATGGTATCAGCAGCGTCAAAGAGGGCTTCCTTGTCCTCCTGCATATCCTTATTGTAGGAAAGCGGAAGTCCTTTCATGGTAGTGAGCAGCCCCATCAGATCCCCATAGACCCTGCCGGTCTTTCCCCTGATGAGTTCAGGAATGTCGGGATTCTTTTTCTGCGGCATGATGCTGCTCCCCGTGCAGAATGAATCGGCAATGGACGCGAACCCGAATTCCTGCGTAGACCAGAGAATCAGTTCCTCGCTCAGCCGGCTCAGGTGCATCATGAGCACCGAAGCGGAAAAAAGGAAATCAAGCACAAAGTCCCGGTCGCTGACCGCGTCCATGCTGTTCCTGCTCACTTCGTCAAAATCGAGTTCCCGGGCCACCATGTCCCGATCAAGATCAAACGTGGCTCCGGCCAGAGCCGCACTGCCGAGCGGCATGACGCTGGCCCGTGCGAGGGTCTGGCGGAAACGCTCCGTGTCTCTCCTGAGCATTTCGAAATAGGCGAGCAGATGATGCGCAAGGAGCACCGGCTGTGCCCGCTGCATGTGCGTATACCCGGGCATAACGACATCCCGGTTTTCTTCCGCAAGAAACAGAAGCGATTCCTGCGCAGCCGAAATGCCCCGCAGCGTCCGCCGGATACAATCGCGCACGTACATGCGGACGTCCAGGGCCACCTGGTCGTTCCTGCTCCTGCCCGTGTGCAGTTTTTCGCCGAGGGGGCCTA
>CAZEGG010000175.1:0-7484 GCA_964511755.1 uncultured Desulfobacteraceae bacterium
CTCCCTTTCCAAGCTCGCTTGTTACCTCAATCGAACCGTCATGCCGACTGATGATGCCGTACACCACCGACAAGCCCAAACCCACACCCTTCCCTTCTTCCTTGGTTGTAAAAAACGGTTCGAAAATATTTTCCAGGATATTATCGGGAATGCCGCATCCGGTATCGCAGATCCTGATTTCCAGACACTCCTCTTTTCGCAGGTTCCGGGTCGCCAAAGTGAGTGTACCGCCTCCCTCCATGGCCTCGGATGCATTAGACATAAGATTCAACAAGACCTGTTGGATCTGCCTGAAATCGCAAAAAATGGGAGGCAACTCCTCCTCCAGGTCTTTCAAAACTCTGATGCTCTTCAGCTCCAGGTCATGGGATATGAGGGCCAGTGTCTTTTCGATTATCTCTCCGATGTTCTGATTCGCCATGGTCATTTTGGACTGACGTGAAAAGGCGAGGAGATTCTTGACTATTTCACCGCACCGGGCTGTTTCTGATTCCATGGTCGCCAGATATCTTGAGATATCTCCAAGCCTTTCCGCATTAAAGCGGCCCCGCTCTACAAGTTTTGCCATCAACCGGATATAGTTCAAAACCGCTGCAAGAGGATTGTTGATTTCATGGGCGATGGTGGCGGCCAGTTTGCCCAGTGAAGCCAGCTTTTCCGTGCGAACGACTTGGTCCTGGGCCTCTTTAAGGTCCGCGTAAGCCTTTTTCAGATTTTCATAAAGATGAGCGTTGTGCAATGCTATTCCAATCTGATTGCCCACCGCGGAAAGAAATGCCACATTATCCGATGAATATCTGAATGGGGTTACACTGCACACAGCCATGACGCCAATGGGCTCACCCCGGGATATCAGGGGAATATAGGCCGTGGATCTCAAGCCTTCTTTTATAAGCAATTGCACATACTTGTCCCCTGCACGCAAAAGATTGTTAAAAACCTTCGGTTCGGGTTCCTGCACAATGCGCCCCAGCATCCCATCTCCCACCTGTCGAGACCGAATATGCTGTGCCCGAACTAACGCATCGGAGAGCCCCTTATATGCTACCAGATCGAGTACCCCTTTCTCCTTTTGAAGCAGGTAGATCCTGATGCAGTCTGATTCAAAGATCTCGAGGATCTTCCTCAGGATGCCCTCAAGTAATTCATTAAGATTGAGACTGCTGCTGACCGTCATGGAAATGGTATTGAGGATGGCGAGCTGGGTATTCTGACGCTCTATCTTCTTCTGATACTGGTTTGTTTGAGTGATGTTCCTGATGATCATGACATAGCCTGTAACCTTGCCCATCACCTCCAGGATCATGACATTGCACGTAATATCCGCATCGAAAACCAGGTCTCCCTTCCCAACAAGCCTTGTCTTGAATTCAGTGACAAAGCCTTCCTGGAAGATCTCTTTTCTGAACCTGCGAAGCGATTTTCGGTCTTGAAAGAGATCTACAGCCGTCTTTTCCGCTTTCAATTCCTCCTTGTTCTCATACCCGAATATCTCTACCCCGGCCTGGTTGATTTCAAGGATATTGCCTTGGGCATCAGTAAGGAGAATAGCATCCCGTGAACGTTCAAATATTGTCCTGTACCGCTCCTCCGATTTCTGCAGATTTTGAATTCTGTCCGCTGCAATATGTTCAACATCATCTGTCAGCTCGGTCAATTTGTCTTCGAGTCTCTTTTTTTCCGTGATATCGGTAGCTGTCTCCAGGACATAGGAAATCTTCCCACTCTCATCTTTTACAGGTGTGGATTTTATGAGCATGTGGGCCACTCTACCGTCCTTCATAACAACTCTTTCTTCATTGAAATGCTGCCTTCCGTCCTGAAAGGATTTTTCCACCAGGCAATGTTCGCATTTCTCTTCTCTGTTTTTCCATCCCATGAAGCAAAGCGTGTTCGGATGTACACCGAACTGGTCCTTAAACCGCTCATTTGCCATAATAATCCGAAAGTTTCGATTAATGGCGACCACATAATCCGTCACGCTTTGAATGAGGGCCTGATAATCTTTCTGTTTCTGAAAATTTTTGTCGGAAGTCATAACGTATTTATTGTTGATGGACCTAATTTGTTGAAAATCAGCAGAATGCAGGATGAAATGGCACAGCATTCTCTGCCGTGGGAAATGCTCAGTAAAATACAAGAAAGGCCTATGTTTCTTATTTTAGGCATTAATTTCAGCATGATTACAGCACAAAAAATATGGGTGATCAAGGAATAAAATCCGGAAATACTCCTTGACAAAAAGACGTCCCTTTCTATATATGATTGACTTGTGACATTTTTCACGCATCGCTTCCGAAGGGACCGAAGACCCCGGTTTCTCCGGTATATTCCCGCTCTTGTAAAATCCGACAGAGTTTCGTCAACAGATTTTTGTGCGCGTAACGGTTCAGATCGGGGCGCTGAACGGCCTCATCAGAAGGCACGTTGAGGCGCCGACAGAGCGGGAGAAGAGAGATAGGGAGACCACATCCAACACTTCAAAAGCAACCATTTTGCTTGAGCTACATTGAGGGGCCAGTAATGAAGGCAGAAACATCCAAGAATGTCCAAGGATCAGTGATGGTGGTCGGCGGCGGGATTGCCGGCATGCAGGCGGCGCTTGACCTGGCAGACTCCGGCTTTTTCGTTCACCTGGTTGAAAAATCACCGGCGATCGGCGGGGTCATGTCCCAGCTCGACAAGACGTTCCCGACCAATGACTGTGCCATGTGAATTATCTCTCCGAAACTGGTCGAGGTCGGCCGGCATATCAATATTGAACTCCATACGTGTGCGAATGTGGAGAATATCCAGGGGGAGAAAGGACATTTTCAGGTAGATCTTCGAAAAAGGCCCCGTTTTATAGATCCTGATGCCTGCACCGCGTGCGGGGATTGTGCTGAAGTCTGTCCGGTGGTACGACCCGGCGAGTATGACATGGGACTGGCCACTCGAAAGGCAACCTACAAACCGTATGCGCAGGCCATTCCCGGTTCCTTCGCCATTGAAAAGCTGGACAAAGCACCTTGCAGGATGGCCTGCCCCGCCAACATTAATGTCCAGGGCTATGTGCAGATGGTCAAAGAGGGCAAGTACCGGGAGGCAACCGAAATCATCATGAGGGATTTGCCTTTGCCCGGTGTGCTGGGAAGGGTCTGCCCGCATCCTTGCGAGAAAAGCTGCCGCCGTGGAGAAGTGGATGAGTCAATCGCCATACGGGAACTCAAGAGGGTTGCGGCTGACCACACGAACCTCGGTGATATTCCGGTACCTGAAATTGAGGCAAAAGAGGAGAAGGTTGCAGTTGTCGGATCAGGTCCTGCCGGCCTTTCCGCAGCGTATTTTCTCGCCCTTCAGGGATACAAAGTCAGTATTTACGAGGCAATGCCCGAAGCCGGCGGCATGATGCGATACGGCATTCCGGCACACCGTCTGCCAAGGTCAGTGCTGGACAATGAAATAGAGAACCTCAAGAGATACGGCATCGAAATATTTACGAATACCGCCGTCGGTAAGGACATCACGATCGAGGAACTCAGGGAGCACGGGGCCAAAGCCATATTCCTGGGACCCGGGGCCTGGAGGGGCCTGAAGCTCCGCATACGGGGAGAGGAGTCTCGAGGAGTCCGCGATGTCACTTCTTTTCTGAGAGAAGCCCACTTAGGAAATCTCAAGAAAATTGAAGGAAAGGCGGTTATTATCGGCGGAGGCCATTCAGCAATGGACGGCGCCCGCGTGGCCTTGCGTTTCGGTGCCGATGAGGCCCATATTATTTACCGTCGTTCCCGCACAGAGATGCTGGCCGAACCGGAAGAAATAGAGGAGGCGGAAAGAGAAGGTGTCAAAATTCACTTTCTGGTAGCCCCTCTGACTATTTCAGATGAAAACGGAAAGACAAAAGGCATTGAGTGCATCCGCACGCGTTTGACTGAGCCCGACACCACGGGCCGACGCAAACCCATACCGGTTGAAGGTTCTGAATTTTTCGTGGAAGCTGAGCACATTATCCCGGCCATCGGGCAGGAGCCCGACCTTGATTTTCTCGGAAAAGAAACGGGCGTTGAGGTATCGAAATGGAGCCTTCTGAAAGTAAATCCCGAGACCCTGCAGACAAGTGTGCCTGGAATATTTGCGGCCGGTGACGCCATAAGCGGTCCTGCCACGGTCATTGAAGCTGTGGACGGCGGTAAAAGGGCTGCCCGCTACATATCCAAATATCTTCGGGGCGAAGACCTCCCCACGGAATGGCAGGAAGAACCCCCGGTGGGGACAAACTGGCTTGAAATCCCGGACGATGAACCGACCTTGAACCGCATGAAAGCACCCACTCTGCCGGTGGAGGAAAGGCTTTCAGGCTTCAAAGAAGTCAACCTTCTGGTGGACGAGGAGACGGGGAAAAGGGAAGCGGCCCGTTGTCTCAATTGCGGCGGCTGCTGCGAGTGCTACGAGTGTGTGAAGGCCTGCAAGGCCAATGCGGTGACCCTCGAGACACACGCCCAGGAAGAGGAAGTCCTTTCAATCAACGTGGGCTCTGTTATTCTGGCACCCGGATTTGAGCCCTTTGATCCACGCAAATACGACACATACCAGTATGGACATTATCCCAATGTAGTCACCAGCATGGAGTTCGAACGGATTCTCAGCGCGACCGGTCCTTACATGGGACATCTCAAGAGACCATCCGATGAAAAGGAACCACGGAAAATCGCCTTTTTTCAGTGTGTGGGATCGAGGGATATCAACACGTGTGATCACGCATACTGCTCATCGGTCTGCTGCATGTACGCCATAAAAGAGGCTGTTGTTGCCAAGGAACATGCCGATCAGGACGTGGACGCCGCCATATTCTTCATGGATATGAGGACCTATGGAAAGGATTTCGAGGGATACTACAACCGCGCCAAAGAAGAACAAGAGGTCCGTTTTATCCGCTCCAGAATCCACACTATCAGTGAGGACCCTGAGACCCATGATCTCATCATCCATTACGCTGATGAAAAAGGTGCCATGCAGAGTGAGACCTTTAACATGGTCGTCCTTTCCGTCGGGCTCCAAACACCGCAGGAACTCCAGGAGATGGCTCAGCGCCTGGAAATCGAAATGGATGAGGACGCTTTTGTCCAGACCGATGTATTCAACCCTGTGGAGACATCCCGAGAGGGAATCTACGTCTGCGGCGCTTTTCAGGAGCCAAAAGATATCCCTTATTCTGTCATGGAGGCCAGCGCTGCAGCCTGTGATGCAGGGGCCGAGCTCGCAGGTGCAAGAGGCACCCTGGTCAAGACGAAAACCTATCCCGAAGAGATAGACGTTTCGAAAGAGAGCGCCCGTATCGGGGTGTTTGTTTGCAATTGCGGGACCAACATCGGAGGCATTGTGGATGTTCCCGCGGTTGCGGAATATGCCAGAGGTCTCCCGGGCGTTACCTATGTGGAAGAAAACCTCTTTACCTGCTCCCAGGACACCCAGGACAAAATGAAACAGGTTATCGAGCGGGAAAACCTCACCCGGGTTGTGGTGGCTGCCTGTACTCCCCGGACCCATGAACCTCTTTTCCAGGAGACCCTGCGGGATGCAGGCCTCAACAAGTACCTCTTTGAAATGGCCAATATCAGAAACCAGTGCTCCTGGGTTCACGCCAAAGAAAAGAACAAGGCTACTGACAAAGCGAAAGACCTTGTGCGGATGGCCGTTGCTCGCGCCAATTTGATCCAGCCGCTTCCTCAACCTTCTATCCCGATAAACCATGATGCCCTGGTGATCGGCGGGGGTATCTCGGGCATGACCGCGGCTCTGGGCCTTGCCGGTCAGGGATTTCATACCCACCTGGTTGAACAATCGGATGAGTTGGGAGGAAATGCCCGCAGGCTGCTGCAGACCTGGCGTGGAGAGGATATCGGCAGTGGCATAGATACCATGGTAAAGATGGTGCAGGATCATCCCCTGATCGATGTGCATACCGGTGCCACCGTCAAGAGCGCGAGCGGATTTGTCGGGAACTTTGAGACAACCATCTCGCAAAAGGACGCTGAGAAAACCATTGAGCACGGCGCCGTGGTGGTTGCCGTCGGTGCCGAAGAATCCCGGCCCACTGAGTACCTCTTCGGACAGGATGACAGGATTATGACCCACCTGGGGCTGGATGATGCACTCAGGAAGAGCGATCCGGCCGTCAAGGAGGCAGGAACTGCAGTATTCATCCAGTGCGTGGGTTCTAGGGAACCGGAACGACCCTATTGCTCCAAGGTCTGCTGCACACACACCATCAAATCCGCCCTGGAGCTCAAAGAGTTGAATCCGGACACGGATGTCTATGTCCTCTACCGCGATATTCGGACCTATGGACAACGCGAGGCACTTTACCGGCAGGCCAGGGGAAAGGGTGTTATCTTTATTCGCTATTCCCTTGATGATAAGCCGAGGGTGGAAAAGGAAGATGAACGCATCTTCGTGACGGCAAGAGACCACATCCTCGACCGAGACATAAAGATCGATGCAGATCTTCTGGTGCTTGCGGCAGCCATCGTGCCTCGGGACAATGAGGCCCTCGCGCAGACGTACAAACTCCCGCTGAACCAGGACGGGTTTTTCATGGAAGCCCACGCCAAACTGCGGCCGGTTGATTTCGCCACGGATGGGATCTTTCTGGCCGGCATGGCGCATTACCCGAAGGCCATTGAAGAAAGCATTTCACAGGCCAAAGCCGCGGCCTCCAGGGCTTCTGTTGCGCTCTCCCATGAGACAATTACTGTTGAGGGCGTTGTCTCCCACGTGAGTGAAGTTCTCTGCAGGGGCTGCGGCAAATGCGTGGAGGTCTGTCCGTACAATGCGGTGGTTCTACAGGAACGCGAAAACGGCAGGACCGTCGCATTCGTGCACGAGGCGCTGTGCAAAGGGTGCGGGGCATGTGCGGTTGCCTGTCCCACCGGGGCGGCATCGGTTTTTCATTTTGACGATCGGGAGATACTTACCATGGTGGAGGCGGCATTTTCCGGCTAAATCTGGAAGGAGTCGATATGACAGAAGAATTCAGTCCCAGAATCGTGACGTTTGCCTGTAACTGGTGCGCCTATTCAGCGGCCGACCTGGCAGGCGTGAGCAGGTTCCAGTATCCGCCGAACATTGAGATCATCCGGGTCATGTGTTCCGGCCGCATTAATCCCAACTTCATCCTCAAGGCCTTCCAGATGGGAGCCGACGGGGTAATGGTCGCGGGCTGACACATCGGCGATTGTCATTACCTGGACGGTAATGTAAAGGCCGAAAAGACGTTCAAGATGACCCGGGAACTGGTAGAGATCCTCGGCATCGATCCAGACAGGCTGAGCCTGGAGTGGGTCTCGTCCGCCGAAGGCACGCGCTTTGCGGAGATAGCGAGATCCTTTACCGAGAAGATCAAGGCCCTGGGGCCATCTACACTGAAAAAGGCGGCCTGAAAAAGGCCGGCATTTCGAGGTTTGTAATGAATGCAATTCCCGAATTGATTGACCTGACCCGGACCT
>CAZEGG010000176.1:0-7449 GCA_964511755.1 uncultured Desulfobacteraceae bacterium
CCAGCTCCTCCATGGCCATGCCTCCGGTGCCGTTTGCGTGAAAAGGGATGACCTCGTAGCCAAGGGCCTCAAGGTTCTCCCGAATCTGCTCTGCAGCACGGGTGATGAATCCGAACATGGTGAGGGCGATTCGTTTCTTCCTGTGAGGACTTTCCCATTCGCTTTGCGCCATGGCGCATACTGCCGCTGCGGCCCTGTCCAGGATCCCGCCAAGCAGGCTGTTGACGCCCATGATGTCCGTAACGCTGTGCATCATGGTGATGTCTCTGGTGCCGACAACAGAGGACATATCGCGAGAGGCAACTGTTGAGACGATGACCTTGGGGATGCCCACGGGGAGCACGTGCATGATGCTGGCGGCAATGTAAGTTCCGGTGCCCCCACCCGCAGAGATGATGCCGTCGATGTTGCCTTCTCCCCAGAGTTCCTGAATTCTGTTGCCCGCAGCCGAAATAACTGCCTCAATCATTTCATCCCGTCCCTTATCCTCCCGGCTTTCTTTGACGATACAATCAGCGTAAAAATCAATATCAGGCGGAAAAGGAGAGGGCCGCCCGGTTCCCACATTGATCAGGATAGCCTGCAGCCCTCGTTTTTCAATCCGCTCCTTCAAAAACAGGTGCTCTTCACCCTTGGAATCCAAAGTCCCCAGGACAATGACGGTTCTGTTCTTTTTCATACGTCCTCCCCACTTGCTTTGACCAAGCCAGTCATCGTATTCTGCCCATGGTTTGTAGAAGAACTGGATAATGATTGCAACCGCTTTTTGTCATAAGCCCCTTAAACGTCAGCCTGTCGTCGTCGCTCGTGCACTGATAATAAACTGTTGACAACCGAGATTATTGGTTATATTTTGCCATATTTTGAAAGCTAATTTCATAATATGAAAATATCATCCCTTGACAAGAGCTTGAACATCATCGACCTCCTGAGCAAAAACCCCTCGGGCCTCAGTCTGTCGGCAATATCCGAGACGCTTCGCATTCCCACCAGTACCGCCCATCATATCCTCAGCACCTTTCTTTCTCATGAATACGTATCCAAAGATCCCGAGACGCGGAAGTATTCCCTGGGATTCAAGTTTGTTTCCATCAGTAAAGGCATTTTGGAAAATGTGGATGTGCGGAAGATCGCGCATGATCATTTGATGAGGCTGCATGAGAAGTGCAGGGAGAGCGTTTTTCTCGCTGTACTGCGGGATGGAAAAATCGCCTATATCGACAGGGTCAATTATTTGAGCGGGTTGTCTTTGGCGACCAACGTGGGCTTTACCACGGAACCCCATGCCACCGCCGGCGGAAAGGTTCTCCTGTCCGGATTGACCCGGGGAGAGATAGAAAGAATGTATGGGCAAAGACCTCTCCGCCGGTACGGCAAAAATACTGTGGCAACTCTCCATGAGCTCTTCAAGCAAGTGGAACAAGTGAAATCAAAAGGGTATGCGGTTGATGATGAGGAATACTACGAGGGCGTTCGCTGTGTCGGGGCTCCCATTCGAGCCGGAGGCAAGATCGCGGCCGCGCTCAGTATTACCGGCTCCATCTTTTCCATGAGCATGGACAGGATAAACGAAGAGCTGATCGGGCTCGTCGTAACAACGGCTGAGAAAATTTCGGCGCAAATGAAGTGGTAGTAATTTCTGCATAAGAAGCATAGACAGTTTCATACTATGACATTGATGCCAAGGAGTGAAGGGTGAAGGAGATCTGTATCTATGGACGGGGAGGGCAGGGTTCCCTGGTGCTTGCCCAATTCATGGCGGTCGCTGCTCTGGAAGATGGAAAATACGGCCAGGCATTTCCTTTCCTTGGAGGAGGAGGTGAGCGAAGAGGAAAGCCCATAATGGCTTTCTGTCGTTTGAGCGACAAACCTATTCGTCTCAGAAGCCGGGTTGATGAAGCCGACTACCTCATTGTGCAGGACGCCACCATTCTCGATGAAGTGGCCGTGTCCGGCAGAGTCAAACCGGGTGGGACAGTCTTGATAAACACGGAAAAGTCCCCTGGGGAACTTGGATTGAGAGAGGACGTTCGGTTATACGTTTTCCCGGCAGAAAAACTCGCAAAGGAAATCCTGGGACGTCCGATCATGAACACCGCCCTTTTGGGCGCTTTCGGGGCAGTGACAAAAGAACTGAGCCTGGCCGCTCTTTTGAGCGCGGTGCGAAAGAAATTTCCGGGAGATTTGGGAGAAAAGAATGCCAGAGTCGTGGAGGAAAGCTACAAAGCTTTGGCTAACCCACATTTCTCACGGGCAATCTACTATGGCGGCGGATAGTCACATGGCTACTGCGTTGCGCTCGAAAAATGACTTCGACGTACTGGTAGTACGCCTTCATCCATTTTTCTTCTCGCGCCTTGTATCCACGCGACTTTCCACCACCTCATTACGAAGACCCGTGAGAAATGCGGGCTGAAGGAGATTCGAAATGAGAATAAGCATGGGGGCGGTTGTGCCCGGAGGGACTTCTCGGGAGTATAAGACCGGAAGCTGGCGCGATCAACGCCCGATCATTGATGAAGAATCGTGCAAGGAATGCGGCATTTGTGAAAGCGTCTGTCCTGACAGTGCAGTTCATGAAAAGGACGGATCCTACGAGATCGACTATGACTACTGCAAGGGGTGCGGATTATGTTCGTATGAATGTCCGGCGGATGCGATCCGGATGGTGACGGAGGAGAAGTAGGATGCCAACGACAGAAGTTCTGGAAGGATCCGAAGCAGTAGCGCTCGCGGTGAAGGCATGCCGTCCGCAGGTGGTATCAGCCTACCCCATCAGCCCGCAGACACATATCGTGGAAGCAGTTGCGGGAATGATTGCAAACGGTGAAATGGATTCACAGTATGTACGGGTTGAATCGGAGTTCTCGGCGGCAAGCGTTGTCAGCGGCGCATCTGCAGCCGGGAGCCGCTCCTATACCGCTTCTTCATCGCAAGGGCTGCTCCTGATGACGGAGGTATTGTACGCGAGCGCAGGCATGCGGCTTCCTTTTGTCATGACCGGCGTCAACAGGGCGATTTCAGCGCCTATTACCATACAGGTAGACCACCAGGATACCGTCAGCCTGCGGGACGCGGGTTTGATTCAATTCTACGTGGAAAGCAGCCAGGAAGCATACGATACCCATATTGCCGCGTTCAAGATTGCAGAAGATCCCAGCATCATGCTTCCCGTCCTGGTCTGCATGGACGGATGGATCCTGACGCACTCCTATGAAAGAATTTCAATGATCGGACAGGAGGAAGTGGATGGTTTTCTCCCGCCTTTCAGACCCGCGAATTTTCTGGATGTGAATGATCCAAAGACCTGGGGTTCCTATGCCGAGGAAGATGTGCTCATGGAATTCAGGTACGCGATACATCTGGCAATGCAGCGCGGGAAAAGACGGATCAAGGAAATATTTTCCGAGCTGGCCGGGATTACGGGCCGCGATCATGGCGGTCTTATAGAGGCCTATCGAACCGAAGATGCGGAAGTGATTCTCGTCGCCATGGGTTCTGTAGTCGGCACAATAAAGGAAAGCATCGATAAGCTGCGTTCACAAGGCAGGCGAGTGGGACTCATCAAGATCCGCTGCTACCGGCCGTTTCCCTTTGAGGATATCCTGGGGAGCATCGCGGGAGCAAAAGTGGTTGCTGTTCTGGATGCGAATTTTTCCATGGGGAGTGAAGGCGCTTTGGGTATGGATCTGAAGGCGAAGGTGTGCGGCAGACCCGGAGCCCCGCTGGTCATAGACTTTGTCGCCGGGCTGGGAGGCAGAGAAGTCAACGAGGAGAGGATCCTGGAGATTGTTGAAAAGGCAGAAGAAATGGAGAGATTCGGTCTGCCGTTGGATGAATCATACTGGGTGGGTTTAGACCCGGACAGAGTGCCATAGGGGAGTCGGGATGAAAACCGGGAAGCAATCGAGCGAGGAAGAATTGTTTGTTTCAGGACACCGGGCGTGCCATGGGTGCGGCATGGCCGTGACAGTACGCCATGTTTTAAAGGCCACGGGCAGCGATGTCATCGTGGTCACCCCCACCGGGTGCCTGGAGACATTTACGTCTCCTTACGGGTATTCTCCGTGGCGGGTGCCGTGGATTCACCATGTCTTTGAGAATGGGCCCAGTATCGCTTCCGGCGTGGCGGCGGCGTTAAAGGCCCAGGGAAGGGACCATGTTCGTGTGCTGGTCATAGGGGGAGATGGTGCTACCTTTGATATTGGATTCGGGGCGCTGTCCGGAATGCTGGAGCGGGGTGATGATGTGCTCTATATCTGCGTGGACAACGGGGCGTATATGAATACCGGCGGCCAGCGCAGCGGTGCAAGCCCGATGTTCTCGTCCACCACAACGGACCCCGCAGGAACGCGGTCCCTCGGAAAGATCGAGAGGAAGAAAGACCTGCCCGGCATCATCGCGGCCCACGGCGTCCCGTATGTAGCCACGGCATCCCCTGCTTACAGCAAGGATCTGGAGAAGAAGGTGAAAAAAGCCATGCAATACCACGGCCCACGGTACATTCAAATTGATACGCCGTGCCCGACGGTGTGGGGATTCCCTTCGGATCGGACCCTGGAGGTGGGCCGGTTCGGGGTGAGAAGCGGACTCGTGCCGCTGTTTGAGATGGAGGATGGGAGGATTACGTCAGTGCGGAAGGTCAAAGACAAGATCCCGGTGGAGGAATATCTGAAAGCGCAGAAACGATTCAGGCACCTTTTCGATTCCGAGCAGGGTCGTCGTGCCGTGAGGAAGATTCAGGCCCTGGCGGATGAAAATATGGAGAAATTTGGACTGTGAAGGATTTGTCATAAAAGTTGAACAGGAAAGGAGAGGAGGCAATGATCAGCGTAAATCGATATTTCAACGGCAATATCATGAGCCTGGGATTTCAACTGGATGATGTCAGGTACACGACGGGTGTTTTCCTGCCCGGAGAATATGTGATTACGACCGAAGATGAGGAACACGTTACTTTGACGGTCGGCGAGTTTGAAATTCGCCTGCCCGGTGAGGAGAGGAAAAAGCATAAGTCCGGAGAAACAGTCATTATTCCAAAGGACTGCAAGTTCGATTTGAGAGTAACAAAATCCGCTTCTTACGTGTGCGCTTACAAGTGACTCGGCTCGAGAAAGGGTTGTTTGGGAAAAGTCAAAAGGAGGAATCGCGATGAACAAAGCCAGGGTGTCGATCGTAAAGACGAAACAGAACCCCGGGTATGCTGAGATACATGAAGCGGTGAAAAGGGCCGTGGATTTAATCGGAGGAGTTAAAGACATCATTAAGCCGGGGGACCTGGTTCTCATCAATCCGAGTTGGGTGGCGCCTCCCGTAGAACGGGAAGCAGGCTGCATCACTATCCCCGAGATTCCGCGTGCTCTCGCCGATATGACCAGGGAACTGGGGGCCCGCCCGGTTATTGCCGAATCTTCAGCCGTAGGGGTGGATACGGAAAAAGTGATCGAGACCTCCGGATACAGGGACCTCAGAGAGATGGGGTACGAGGTGGTAAATCTGAAGAAGACGCCTCACGTGGATATCCCGACTGAAAACGGAAAGATATTCGACACCGTTGAGTGCTGGGAGCTCGTGCAGCAGGCGGACGTTATTATCAGCGTCCCGAAACTCAAGACCCATGACCAGACGGAGATGACCTGTGCCATAAAGAAACTCAAAGGCCTCCTGACAGACAAGGGGAAGAAAGGCATGCACCAGCAGGGGCTCTTCGACGGGGTAATCGATCACCTGACCGCTGTAAAGCCGAAACTCGCAGTAGTGGACGCGATCATCTGCCAGGAAGGTATAGGTCCTGTTTTCGGCAGGCCGGTCGAGATGAACTTGATTCTAGCGGGGAAAGACCTGGTGGCTGTTGACTCCACCTGTTCGCGGCTCATTGGGTACGAACCCGGCGAGATCCTGCTGACGGTGAATGCAGCCGCCCGGGGACTCGGCGTCATGGATCCGGGAAAGATTGAGATAATCGGCGAACCCCTCGACACGGTAAAACGGAGTTTCCTGCGCGCGGTACAGGATGATCCGGTTTGCGTGGAGGATTTCCATCTGGTCCACGGTGAGGTTGCCTGCACCGGGTGCAGGAATACGGTGATGAGCGCCCTCATCGACATGCGTAATGCCGGTCAGCTGGAGTTCCTTTCCGGGATCTGGGTCTTGACGGGAGGCGCCTTGCCTCCGGAAGGGGCGCCGCTGGAAAATATCGTTACCGTCGGCAAGTGCATGCCCAAGGAGAGCCGCACCCAAAGGCACGTCACGGGCTGTCCCCCCAACAATGCCTACGTGGTGAAGGCAATCATCGGAGATAGGGCCGAGGTAAAGCGCATGTATGCAGATGATGCATTGGACAAGACGGAATCATGATATGGCTCTGAGAGGAGGGAAATGTGATGGATTCGATTTTTAATTACATGCAACAGTATGATTATGAAAATGTGCTGCTCTGCCAGGACAGGGACTTGGATTTCAAGGCGGTGATTGCCGTGCACGATACGACGCTGGGTCCTGCCACGGGCGGCTGCCGCATGTGGCAGTACGGAAGCGAGATGGATGCAATTGAAGACGCGCTGCGCCTGGCCAAAGGCATGACCTACAAGTACGCAGCAGCCGGAGTCAACCTTGGAGGCGGCAAGACCGTGATCATCGGAGACCCGGGCCGGAAGGATCGGGAGCCCGTGTTCAGGGTCCTGGGCAAGTTCATCAATCGGCTCGGAGGCAAGTACATCACAGGCGAGGACGTGGGAACCACCTTGCAGGATATGGAATACATCCACATGGAGACGGAGCATGTGGTCACGCTTCCTTCCTACCTTGGCGGAGCAGGGGATATCTCCCCCATGACCGCCTACGGGGTTATTCGAGCCATGCAGGCCTGTTGCAATCGGGTTTTCGGGAAAGACAGCCTGGAAGACAAGGTGGTGGCAGTCCAGGGATTGGGTGCTGTCGGGCATAGTGCCGTAGAGCAGCTCCATGCACTCGGCGCCAGACTGGTGGTCAGTGATATCGACAGGGGAAAGGTTGATTCCGTTGCGGCAAAATACGGCGCTGAGAAGGCCGATCCCCATGGTATATATGACGCGGAATGCGACATCTTCTGTCCATGCGCACTGGGTGGAATCCTGAACGATGACACCCTGGATCGATTGAAATGCAGCATTGTCTGCGGAAGCGCCAACAATCAGCTCAAAGAGGAGCGCCATGGAGACCTGATCGAGGAAAAGAGGCTGGTGTATGCGCCCGACTATATAGCCAACGCAGGCGGAACCATATATGACACGGACAGGCTGGGATCAGGCGGCGTTAACAACGACCGGGGCAAAGAGAAGGTTTCCCGGATTTATGAGAATATGGAGAAGGTCTTTGCGGTGGCGGATAGAGACGGCATCCCCACCTATCTCGCCGCAGACCGCATGGCGGAAGAGAGGATTCGTCAGGTAGCCCGCGTCAAACGATATG
>CAZEGG010000177.1:0-7399 GCA_964511755.1 uncultured Desulfobacteraceae bacterium
AAGGGGTTTTACATGGTTCTCACCGACCAGCCTGGGAAAGACAGCTGGCCGATTACGGGTGCAAGTTTTATCCTGGTGTATAAGAAACAGACAAAACCCGCTGTTGCCGAGGCTGTGTTGAAGTTTTTCGACTGGTCCTATCGCCACGGCGGAAAGATGGCGGAGAAATTGGATTACATTCCTATCCCCGAAAACGTTGTCAAGCTTGTAGAATCGACATGGCAGAGGGAAATCAAGGATCCCCACGGCAGGCCCATCTGGAAATAGCGTCTGGGATGATCTGTTACAGTGTTCTCGCTCGGGCCGGAAGCGGCCCAAGAGCGAGAATGCACAGAGAGAATCTGCCGCCAAATTTCAAAATTGACCTGCTGATACTGGTTTAGTGCCCATCCACAAATAGAATTTGGGCACTAGCTAGTTTCCAATCCAGAAATGAGATATTTTTTACAAGATCAAGGAAATCAAGGTATTACGCGGAGACGTACGTTAGTACGTCGCACAAGTGATCCCGCAGATTGACGCAGAGATTGTGAAAAATAGCCATTTATGGATGGAAAGTCTAGTGAACCGATGAACCCTGAAACAACACTCAGCGCTGCCATGAAATCCCGCATTCAGCGGGGGAAGGTCGTCGATTCTCTCTTCTACCACGGCACCCGCATCTTTGCGTGGGCGGTCCTCGTTGTCATTGCTGCCATTATCGTATCCTTGTTTGTCGGCGCCGCTCCGGCACTCAAGAAATTCGGGTTCGGTTTCCTGGCCAGCAGGGCCTGGAACCCGGTCACGAAGGATTTTGGCGCCCTGGTTTCTATCTACGGTACACTGGTCACGTCTGCCATCGCCATGATCATCGGCATTCCCGTCAGCTTTGGTATCGCCCTCTTTATCACCGAGCTGAGCCCTGTCTGGCTGAAACGTCCCATCGGAATTGCCATCGAATTGCTCGCCGCCATCCCGAGCATTATTTACGGGATGTGGGGGCTGTTCGTGTTCGCCCCCTTTTTCGGCGACTATATCCAGCCCTGGGTCTCCGACCATGTGGGCAGTGTGCCCCTGATTGGGGCCTTGTTCAGCGGACCGCCGCTCGGCATCGGCATCCTGACCGCCGGCATCATCCTCGCTATCATGGTGATCCCTTTTATGAGTGCGGTGATGCGGGATATGTTTGAGGTCGTGCCGGCCGTGCTCAAAGAGTCGGCCTACGGCATCGGCGCCACCACCTGGGAGGTGGTTCGCCGCGTGGTACTCCCCTATACCAAGACAGGGGTGGTTGGAGGCATCATGCTGGGACTCGGCAGGGCCCTGGGTGAAACCATGGCGGTCACCTTTGTGATCGGGAATGCGAATAATATTAATATCTCGCTGTTTATGCCGGGAAACACCATCTCATCGAGCCTGGCCAATCAATTCACGGAAGCGGTCGGCAAGATGTACACCTCGTCGCTCATTGCACTGGGCCTGATTCTCTTTGTGATCACGTTCGTGGTTCTGGCGGCGGCCAAGTTTATGCTGTTCCGGCTGGCCGGCAGGGAAGGGCGTCTGAGCTGATGCAAGCGTTGACCGATATGGGCCTTTACCGCCGCCGCCGGTTCGTCAACTATGTGATTCTGACCATTTCTCTGCTGACGACACTTTTCGGGTTGTTCTGGCTGGTATGGCTGTTGTGGACCCTTCTGAGCCAAGGAGTCCAATATCTTCACCCGTCCATATTTTATCAAGCAACCCCGCCACCGGGCAGCAACGGCGGTCTCGGAAATGCCATCCTGGGCAGTCTGGCCCTGACAATCGTCGGTGTGTTGATCGGGGCGCCGGCCGGGGTACTGGCCGGGACGTATCTCTCCGAATTCGCACGGGAATCAAAGGCGGCATCGGTAATCCGCTTTGTAAACGACATCCTGTTGAGCGCTCCCTCCATTATTCTTGGTGTGTTCGTATACGAGGTTCTCGTAGTCCGGATGGGGCATTTTTCCGGATGGGCCGGTTCCTTGGCCCTGGCGCTTATTGCGCTCCCCATTGTGGTGCGTACCACCGAGGACATGATGCGGCTGGTACCAAATTCCGTGCGCGAAGCGGCCGCCGCATTGGGCGCGCCGCAGTGGAAAGTCACCGTCGCCATCGTATTCCGTGCGGCCAGGAGCGGCATTTTGACGGGCGTCCTGCTCGCCGTGTCGCGCATCAGCGGTGAAACGGCCCCGCTCCTGTTCACCGCGTTGAACAATCAATTCTGGAGCCGTTCGCTCAATGAGCCCATTGCCAACCTGCCCGTGGTGATTTTTCAATTCGCCATGAGTCCCTATGACGATTGGCAGCACCTGGCCTGGGCTGGAGCCGTATTGATCACATTGACTATCTTGCTCATCAACATACTGGTGCGCCTGTTCCTGAAATCACCGAAGTCGAGGTTTTAACACCATGAACAATGAATTGAGTCCCTCTCTTCCTATAGGTTCTCTGCCGACAGAAAAGACGCACGCTGCTCCGACTCCGGAGATCCGGCAAGCGACTGCGACGGAGGGGATACCATCCGGCATGCAAGAGATCAAATTGTCCGTCCGGGGCCTTGACTTCTACTATGACAAGTCGCGGGCATTACACTCCATATCTCTGGATATCCAGACCAATAAGGTGACTGCCTTTATCGGCCCTTCGGGATGCGGCAAGTCCACCCTGCTCCGTTGCTTCAACCGCATATACGAGATGTATCCAAAACAGCGTGCCGTGGGCGAAATATTGCTTGACGGCCGCAATATTCTCAGCCAGGGTGAAGATCTGAACCTGCTGCGGGCAAAAGTCGGGATGGTATTTCAAAAGCCCACGCCTTTCCCCATGAGCATCTATGATAATATCGCATTCGGTGTGCGCCTGTATGAACGGCTTCCACGTTCTGAAATGGATGAACGCGTGGAATGGGCTCTCAACAAGGCGGCTATCTGGGATGAAGTTAAGGACAAGCTGGCGCATATCGGCACTGATATCTCCGGGGGACAGCAGCAGCGCCTTTGTATTGCCCGTGCTATCGCCATCAAGCCGGAAATTTTGCTGCTCGATGAGCCTGCTTCGGCCCTGGACCCCATTTCAACGCTGAAGATCGAAGAGTTGATTGACGAACTGAAACAGGATTATACCATCGTGATAGTCACCCACAACATGCAGCAAGCGGCCCGGGTGTCCGATTACACGGGTTTTCTCTATCTGGGGCAACTTGTTGAATACGACGAGACTTCAATCATTTTTACGAAGCCCGGAAAAAAGCAGACTCAGGATTACATTACGGGGAGATTCGGTTAACGGGGATATGGCATGAAAAGACACTTGCAGGTGGAGTTGGAAAGAATCAAGAAACGGATCCTGCTGATCGCCGGGATGGCTGAGGAGAGCGTGCAAAAGGCTGTCAGGGCTCTCAAGTCCCGGGATATGAATCTCGCGAAAGAAATCATCGCAGGGGACCAGGCTATCAACGAAATGGAAGTGGAAATAGAGGAGGAATGTCTGAAAATTCTGGCACTCCATCAGCCTGTGGCTGTGGACCTCCGCTTCATAGTCGCCGTCATAAAGATCAATAACGATCTGGAACGTGTGGGCGACATGGCGGTCAATATCGCCGAACGCGTACTCATCGTCGCGAAGCCACGCCCTGTCTTTCTCTCCTTTGACTTTGACGAGATGGCCCGGAAAGTAGAAAGAATGCTGAAGATGAGCCTTGATTCCCTGGTGAACGGGGATGTGGATATGGCCTACAAGGTGGGGCTCATGGATGACGAGGTGGATGCTTTGAACCAGCGCTGTTATGACCTGGTCAAGGAGGCCCTTCAAAGGGAGCCGGACCGGGCCAACCGCTTCATCAATCTCCTGCTCATCGCCCGGCATCTCGAACGTGTCGCCGATCATGCTACCAATATCGCTGAAGAGGTCATCTACATGATAGAGGGGGAAATCCACCGTCACAAAGATGAGGTGTTTGAATAGCCCATTCTATTTCCCGCTCGCCGAGGTGACCAGGAGCTTCTGCCCCGGATGAATGACGCTCTTCAGCGAAATTCTGTTGAGGCGGCACAACTCGGCAGCAGAAATGCCGTATCTTTTTGCAATCGCGTAGAGACTTTCGCCTTTCCGTACAACATGGTAGCCGGTATGAGTCTTGCCTGATTGTT
Source organism: uncultured Desulfobacteraceae bacterium (assembly GCA_964511755.1). Taxonomy (GTDB): domain Bacteria; phylum Desulfobacterota; class DSM-4660; order Desulfatiglandales; family Desulfatiglandaceae; genus B46-G9. The sequence continues at coordinate 4,152 of CAZEGG010000177.1, forward strand.
TCTTCTTTACAGAGGCAGCACTTTTTTCCCGGCTGGGAGTTGAGGCCGGTCTCTTGTTCAGCGATGCCACCTCGCGGCTGATGGTATCCAGTGTTCCCTTAAGGGAGGTGACGGAGCTTTGCACTCCTGAGACAGATTTCCGCAGTGTTTCTTCCTGCTGCTGAAGCATAGCGACAGTGGACTGCAGTTCCTCGAAATGGGCTGCTTTTTCCTCGAGCGCCTTGACCCGAGCCTGGATGGATGCAACGGTTTTTTCGGATGATCCGTTGCCGGTGAAATAGGCGATTGCGATTATGACCAGTATGATCAAAAGGGCAGCGCCGGCGAATAACAGGGTACCTTTCCCTGATCCCGGGCTTCCAGGGTTTCTTTGAGATTTGCGATTTCCGCCTTTGCGGTCCTGGTTCAGGCCTGAAAAATCAATGTCCATGATGTCCTGACCATCCTCATACTTATCCTCTACCATGATTTTTTCCTCCTTAGTACCTGGATCCATAAGTTCGATGACGCAGCCTTTGTAGTATTTCACCGCCCGCTTGTCCCGTTCGCGGGGCTTCGGTCAAGACGCCAAGACCGCAAAGTCAACCGGCTTTTCTTTTGCCGCTGAGACGCCGGCAAAAGAAAAAAGTCTCGCATTCTCCCTACTCTTGTTCAATTCGGATATGATATCCTATTTATGAATCCAAGAGCTAAGGTTGTCCTTGCCGCATGAAGTCAAGGTCAACCATGTAGGGAAAGTGGTCCGACGGGTAACACCCGTTGAAATGGTCGTGGATGACGACAGCGTCCAGTACCCTTACATGACGGCTCACCAGAATCCAGTCTATGCGCCCGTCTTGCGGAATTCCCGTGAAACCATGATGGGTGAAGGTAGTTACTCCCTGCTCCCGGTCAAGAACCTGCCAGGTATCCTGCAGACCGATCTCCTCACTTTTCAGCAGTTGATGGACTCTCGAACCGGGGACATCGTTGAAATCTCCCATCAGGACCACCGGCTCCCTCTGCTCTTTCACCCAGGCGGCGATGATTTCGGCCTGTTGGTATCGGGCCTCTGCCCCTTTGTGGTCAAGATGGGTCACCGCTGCCCGAAACCTTTTCCCGGATTTCCGTACAAGGACCTCCGCGTGATTGATCATTCTCGGAAAGGCGCTGTCCCAATCCTTGCTCCGATGAATTTCAGGGGTCTTTGAGAGCCAGAATTCTCCGCCATCGATGATCTCGAAATCTTCTCTGAGTGCAAACAGGGTCGGGTACTGGGAGTCACTGTCGACGGTGCGGTTCGGGGCGTTGAGGAGATACGCCGGAAGATTGTCCCTGAGATACAGAAGTTGATTCCATTGTCCTTCCTGGGTTCCGACGATATCCGGCTTGTACCGGTCGATTATCCTGACAACCAGATCCCTCCGGTAAGCCCAGGCGTTTTGCCCGTCCCGGTCGTTTTCAAATCGGATATTGAAGGTCATGATGCGCATCTAAGAAAGAGAATCCCACAGGTTTCATCCGAAGTCAATGGACATCGGAAATGGAAAACGGGCCACGTCATGTTTCCCATCAAGACTGTCAAAAATGTGCCGAAAGTCCGGGCAGGGAAGCGGATCTTATTCGGAATAATAGTTTCACCATCTGAGGTCGAAGCTGCTATAATAATCTATGAGGGGAAAGACACACCAGCTCTTGCGGGTGGGGCGGGATAATCGGTTTCCGCGAAGTGTGGATAATGCCTCAGGCCGGACGAGGGGCGCAGGTGGAAAGAGAAGGAAGAGGTTCTTGACTGGGTAGTGGCATGCAAATTGCTGCTCTTCTGAGCAGAAACCCAGGAACCTATCCGGTCCGGCAAGAAAAGGAGAGAGCCATGACATCGGCATCCCATCTCCTGGAGAGCCTGTGCGAGAATATACAGGAACGCAGCCGCGGTTCCCCTGTTCCCTTCCATGCGTTTCTTGAACTTTCTGCAAAAAAGCCTGCGCTTATTTTCCGGGATATCTTCCAGGTATTCCATGACATGGTCGAGGGGTACGTCGGCACCGGTGTCGATGAATATCCTGATGATCCCGAATCCATAAACTTCGTGTACTATGATTGCAGCAGGCTGTTTCTAGAGGGAGCGGATCACCCTTTTTTCGCGGACAGACTCTTCGCCAACAGGTTTGTAAATCACGTTGCCTCTTTTCGCAGAGGCGCCCAGCAGAACAGAATCTACATCTTCGAGGGACCACACGGCTGCGGAAAAAGCACTTTTCTCAACAACCTCCTCCTAAAATTCGAACAGTTCGCCAACACGGAGGATGGTGCCTCCTACGAGACGGTGTGGCGTCTCGACAAGAAAGAACTCGGTTCTCGCTCGGAGACCGATGCCCATGCGCTGCTCCTGCAGCTCAGGGCTCTGGCGGATGAAGACCCTCTTGCACCGGTTGGAGATACCAGGGAACGGCTGATGGGCCTTTCGCGCAGCGAATGGCTGGAAGTTCCGTGTCCAAGTCACGACAATCCGCTCCTTCTGATCCCCAAGTCCTACAGGAGAGATTTCCTGGCTGGACTCATTGAAGACGACGCTTTCAAGGAAAAACTCTTCTCTGAAAAACAGTATGAATGGGTCTTTCGCGCCAATCCCTGCACCATTTGCATGTCGCTCTACAATGCGCTGCTCGACATCCTCGATTCACCTGCCCGGGTGTTTGATATGCTTTTCGCCAGGAGATACCAGTTCAACCGGCGCCTCGGAGAGGGCATAAGCGTCTTCAACCCGGGGGACAAGGGCCCCAAGAACAATGTGCTTACCGACCCCTTTCTCCAGAATCAAATGAATCACGTGCTTCGGGACAGTCACCGGGTCAGATACCTCTATTCACGGTACGCGAAAACGAATAACGGTGTCTATGCTCTGATGGATATAAAAGACCAGAACAGGGAAAGGCTCGCCAGACTGCACGGGATTATCAGTGAAGGGGTTCACAAGGTGGAGGACATAGAGGAAAACGTGAATTCCCTTTTTCTCGCACTGATGAACCCGGAGGACCGTGACAAGATTGGAGAGACCCAGTCCTTCTCGGATCGCATTGTGTACATAAAGATTCCGTATGTGCTGGATTACAATACAGAAGTCAAGATATATGAGGATGTTTTCGGAGAGGCGATTGATCGGGACTGCCTACCGCGGGTTCTCCAGAACTTCGCGAAAGTCATCATTTCAACGAGATTGACGGCAGAGTCGGCGGGAATGCTTGAATGGATAGGCAGCTCGGAGAAAT
>CAZEGG010000178.1:0-7386 GCA_964511755.1 uncultured Desulfobacteraceae bacterium
CGAAGAATAACCTTGATCAGAATTGGTGTGAAGCACTGCTTCAGACAACTTTGGAGCAGGCAGGGGAGAATCTGGGCGATGCTCTGGAAGCAGAGCGTCTTGTGTGGGAATGAACCGGGAAATCGCGTCCGAGATCGATCAGCACGCAGCATTGCCAAAGGGGGTAAGTCCCTGAGAGATTTCTGTCGGGAAGACGTCCTGAAAAGGTGATCAGGATTGTTTCCGAGCCGTTGTGGCTCAATGTAAAGAGGCCGGTCCTGTACGGGACCGGCCTCTTGCGTTTTCTGGTGCCGAAGGCGAGACTCGAACTCGCACAGGCGTACGCCCACTAGACCCTGAACCTAGCGCGTCTACCAGTTCCGCCACTTCGGCACACCCCCTGACCACCGGCAAGGCATCATCTGCTGCCTTGCCGGTGGTCAGGATCGTTCTACAACCACTTACCCTCGTACACGGAGAGGGAATTCGACAGTGTACTTGCGACACCCTAAACGGCTTGCTATTTTGTGGATAAGACCTTATATTACAAGCCAGCGGTTGTCAATAATCTTTTGATGACCCTGATGACCAGCAAGATATCATCTGCAGCGTTGCCTTCGCTCGCTCCTCCTTGCGACGTATTGTTCTCATACGTCTCAGTCGTCGCGCCTCGGCGCCTTGCATATGACACCTTGCTGGCCATCAGGAATTTCAGCGAGTCACCCGGTGAAACTCATGATTCGAAAATATCTCTCGCGGCTGCGCGCAACCGCGCGGAGAACACAGGATTTTTGATTTGGCTGAGCACCATACTCTAAAAAGCCAGGTGGGCTATTCCAGGGAAGCAGAAAATCAACAATGTGGCCATCCGACCCCGGAATCGAGGTCACGTGTGACGACGAGAATTATCCAGGATCTGGCCCAACTCCAATCCCCGCTCCGCAATCCCGTATTGACCATCGGCAACTTCGACGGTGTTCACCGCGGTCATCTTGCACTCTTCGAAAGAGTCAAAATCCGTGCCAGGGCCATTGGCGGCACGTCTGTTGTCATGACCTTTCAGCCGCACCCCACAAAAATCATGAAGCCCGAGAAAGCGCCCGCTCTCATTACCCCGACACAACAGAAGCTGACGCTTATAGTACGGACGGGAATTCATACTATTCTTTGTCTCCCGTTTGACAAGACGTTCGCCGCCGTATCAGCCGAAGAATTTGTGCACGATATCCTCGTGGACAAAATCGGTGTGAAAGAGCTGGTTGTGGGTTATGATTATGCTTTCGGCCGCGACCGGACGGGGAATATAGAACTCCTCCGCAGGATGGGGAAGGAACTGGGCTTTCTCGTGCACGTGGCGGAACCCGTCCTCATCGGGAAGCGAGTCGTTTCCAGCACGTCTATTCGCGAACTGGTGAAAGCGGGCGAACTGTCAGAGGCAAAGAGGCTGCTGGGCCGCGACTACCAGATTTGCGGCACTGTGGTGAGAGGAAAGAACAGGGGAGGCCGCATTCTGGGGTTCCCCACGGCCAACCTGGAACTGGTGGATGAATTGACGCCCAAAGAAGGTGTATACGCCGTGAGGGTCCTGATCGACGGTCATATGTATGATGGTGTCACGAGCATCGGGCACAACCCCACCTTCGGCCGAGGGCCTCTCACCATTGAGACTCACATCCTCGACTATTCCGAAAACCTGCTGGGGCAGACCATTAGAGTGAATTTCATCGAGCGTCTGCGGGCGGAAAAGACGTTCAAGAGCGTTGAAGATCTTGCCCGCCAGATTGACCTGGATATCAAGGTGGCAAGGAAACTCCTGGAGCCGGAGTAACCGGGCACAGCTAGCGGCCTTTTCTTTCCCAGAATTTCCTTGACATATTTCCGGCAACTTCATATTTTCCCATTCACAATTTGAATCAAAAAATTGGCAGGTTTCAGATAGAGTAAAAATTCGAATCCAGGTGCCCCGGATTTTGCTATCCCTGGAAGTGACGTGTTTGTTCCCGTATCTCCAGAGTGAGTATGGTGACTAGAGTGCCTAGAGCTGAAGAATTTGTTCCCATTCTATTAAAGAAACACGATCCTTTCCGTTAACTCTAGCCCTCTTTAGTTCATTCCAAACTCTAGATCACTTCATCACTTTGGTTTCCGGCATGACGTAGCCTTTGGCCTCTGACTCCCGCGAAGCGGGATCTTCGCCGGTCCTTCAGGGCCAGGTTTGCTGATGAGCAATAGATATGGATATACCTCTCCTGACGTTTCCAAAGGGTGGCGTACACCCCGAAGAATCCAAGGCACTGACAGCCCATTCGGAGACGGAAATCATGCCGGTGCCGGACGAGGTGGATATTCTCCTCAACCAGCATTTCGGCGCACCCTGCACACCGCTTGTAAAGAAGAAGGATGCCGTCAGGGAAGGCGACCTTATCGGGGAAATGGAGCATGGGCTGGGTGCGAACACCCATGCCAGCGTAACGGGCACGGTCAAGAATATCGGCACAGCCCCTCATCCTATCTCCGTGACCGCTCCCTCAGTGACGATCCAGACCGATCCCGAAGCGGGACCAAGAGTTTATGAACCAACCGACTGGGCCCGGTTTTCCAGGGAAGAACTCCTCGCGAGGGTAAAAAATGCCGGAATCGTGGGCGTCGGAGGTGCCGGATTTCCGACCCATGTGAAACTGGCGCCCCCGCCGGAAGCCAAGGTGGATATGCTGATCCTGAACGGCGCTGAATGCGAGCCGTATCTCACCACCGACCATCGGGCCATGCTTGAACACCCGGATCAGATTATTGAAGGTGCGAAAATCATACTCGCCATTCTGGGCATCACTGAATGCCATGTGGGGATTGAGAGGAACAAATCCGACGCCATCGAAGCAATGAAGAAGGCGGCCGATGATGCCGCTCCTGGCGGGTACCACATTCATGTGGACGCCTTGAAAGTGAAATATCCGCAAGGGTCGGAAAAGCAGCTCATCCAGAGCATAACGGGACGAAGGGTTCCGGGTTTCGGGTTGCCTTTTGACGTGGCCGTCATCGTCCAGAACGTGGGCACGGCAAAGGCCATTTATGACGCCGTAGTCCTTGACAAACCGCTTTATGAAAAAGTGATTACCGTGTCGGGGAAAGGGATTCAGCGTCCTGCCAATATCCAGGTGAAAATCGGGACGAGGGTGCGGGATATTGTATCCTATCTGGGAGGGACAAAGCCTGATCTGGCCAAGGTCGTTCTGGGGGGACCCATGATGGGTTTCGCCATATCCGACCTGGATGTGCCCGTCACCAAAACAACCTCCGGAGTCCTTTTCCTTGCCGACGATGAGGTGGACGCAAGTGACCACGGGCAGTGCATCCGCTGCGGATGGTGTCTGGACGCCTGTCCCATGGGTCTTTCGCCCAATGAAGTGGGAGTTTACGTGGAGGCGGGACGCGCGGGGGACACAGCTCAATTCGGGGTTTTTGAGTGCTTTGAATGCGGTTGTTGTGCCTTTGTCTGCCCGGCAAAAAGGCCCCTGGTGCAATTTATCAGGCTTGCAAAGAGAAAGGCAAAGAAGTAATTCACTTCGAATCCCCAACGGAGAGTCGACACTCTGTTTGGGGCAGACCCACCAAAAAGCGCATGGAAAATAACGGAGTCACGAAAACCGGTTCAAGGCTTTGGACTGTATCGGTATCCCCCCATGTGAAGAGCGGGGAGTCCGTTGAAAAAATCATGTGGACGGTGGTGGGATGCCTCGTTCCGCCCTTGATCCTTTCCATATTCGTGTTCGGCTTCCAGACCCTGCTGATTACCCTCGTCAGTGTCGGCAGCTGTGTGGCGACGGAGGCCATATCCCAGAAGCTTCTGCATCGCCCGGTCACTGTCAAGGACGGCAGCGCCGTCATTACCGGCATGCTGCTGGCCTACGTCATCCCTCCCGGTGTCCCTTACTGGATGCCGATCCTGGGAGGTGTCATGTCTATCTATGTGGCCAAGCATCTGCTCGGAGGGATAGGATTCAATATTTTCAACCCGGCACTTATCGGTCGGGCCTTTCTGGTCGCCACATTCCCCGTGGCCATGACTTCCGCCTGGCTTGCCCCGCTCCACGGCGCATCCATATTCAAATACATGGGCTCCGGTGTGGATGCGGTGACTACGGCCACTCCCCTTTTCGTACTCAAACATTACGGCATCTCAGGGCTCATTCAAAAATTCGGTTCGCTCTCAAGTATGTACGGAAGTTTCTTTGTAGGCTGGCGGCCGGGCTGCATCGGAGAAACCTCTGCCCTGCTCCTGCTCCTGGGGGGGCTGTATCTCATCTACAAAGGGTATATTACCTGGCATGTCCCGGTATCAATGATCGTAACGGTGGGTTTTCTTACCTGGGTTTTCGGCGGTGGGAGGCTTTTCACGGGTCAGCCGCTTATCGCCGTTCTCTCCGGAGGCATTGCGCTTGGCGCCTTTTTCATGGCGACCGATTATGTCACCTCCCCCACCCAGAAAACCGCCAAGCTCCTGTTTGGGACCTGTATCGGTGCCCTGACCGTCCTGATCAGGCTGAAGGGTGGGTACCCCGAAGGCGTGTGCTATGCGATTCTCCTCATGAATCCTCTCACCCCGGCCTTTGAGCAGTGGTTTAAACCCAAGCGTTTTGCTCCGCAAAAGGGTGCCGTCAAATGAGAGATATCCTGCGAATAACCATAGGACTGACCATTTCCTGCCTGATTGCTGCGCTGATCATGGGATCGGTCTTCACGGTTACCGACAAGGCCAAAAAGCATAACGAACAAATGGACATGCAGAACACCATGCTGGGTCTCCTGGGGTATTCAAAGTCTCATCCTGCACCGTCCGATCTCGCATTGTACCCGGTCTACAGGTATATCATCGATGAGGAGGGGACAAAATACCTGGGGTACCTGGTCCCCGTGAAGAAGTCGGAAAAACAGACTTATGAGCTTCTTCTAATTGATCTCGCAGGTAAGCTGAAACGCAAGTATGGTCTAGATCTCTCCCCTGAAAGTGCCGTTCAAGAATCGGAACGAAGCGGGGCAATGAAGAAAATCGTAAAACCGCCCAATTCTTTCACGTACGCCGACTCTTTCATCGTGGCCACGCTCGGAACAAAACGTCTGGCCTACCTGCTCCCCGGGGAATTCCCGGGGTTCAAGACCTTCATCAAAGTCATGCTCGCCCTGGATCCCTCATTCACCATTAAGGGGCTTGATATCCTGGAGCAGGAAGAAGACCCGGGACTTGGCGGGGAGATCGTCCAGGATTATTTCAAGAATCAGTTTATTGACAAATCCTACGAGAAAATGAAGACCCTGAAGGTCGTCAAGAAGCCTCTCCCGGAACAATACAGGCGTTACCTTGAAAGGGGAGAATTGAAAAAGGGCACGTTGACCAGCAAACAGGTGGAGGAGATTCGGAAAAAGTATGAGGATGCGGATATCTATGCCCTGACCGGAGCGACCATATCGAGTCAGTCCGTCACCAGCGGAATCAAAGGTATGGTGAAAAAGTTCGCATATCGTGCAAGGAGACTCGATCAGGTCATTGACAGGCAGCATATTCCGGTCAGCTTTTGAGCAATTCCGACCCCGGAGGTTCCTGAGCAAGGGACCCCGTTCCCTGAAGGAGTGGAATAGTGGTATCGACAAAGACACCCGCCCAACTGGTTTTCAACGGGCTGTTGAATGAAAATCCCATATTTCGATTGGCCCTCTCCATGTGTCCGGCGGTGGCCATCAGCACAACCGTCATGAACGGACTCATGCTGGGAGTTGCCGTCCTCTTTGTGCAGGTTTGCTCCAGTTGCACCATCGCTCTCATCAAGGATTACATCCACCCGCGCATCCGAATCCCAACCTACACGCTGACCATTGCCACCTGGGTCACGGTCATAGACCTCGTATTATCCGCGTATGCCCCGGTCGCCTACAAGGCAATGGGAATTTTCATCAAATTGATCGTGGCGTTTGCCATCATAACCATGCGGCTGGAGGTGTTTGCCTGCAAGAACACCGTGGGCATGTCCTTCTGGGACGGCATAGGAATGGGCCTCGGATTCATGTTCGGCATGGTCACTCTCGGCTTTATCAGGGAACTGCTCGGCATGGGGACCCTTCTTGGACATGATGTGCTCGGATTCCGGCCCCTGCTCTTTTTTGCCCTCCCGCTTGCAGGATTCTTCTGCGTGGGGTTCATGATGGCTGTCTTCAACTACGTTGAACACGTCTTTAATAGAATGAAAAGGAAAGCGGGATAAAATGATCATGGGACTCAGAACACACCACAAGTCTTTTGTCCTCGGGGGTGTCTTCCTCGCGGCCTTGTTCCTCCTGACGGGGTGCGGGGAACGGGCCCGGTTTATTGAGAAGGCCGCCTTCAAGGGGACACATGATATCATTATCACTTTTGCCGGCCCTGTGGACGAGGCATGGGCGAAAGATACCTCGAACTATCGTGTGTATGAAAAACCTGACCCCGACATCCAACTGGAAATAAACAGCATTGCCATTTCTCCGGACAGACGGACCGTGACGCTTCACTTTGAAGAGGCCCTGAACCAGGACGAGCCCCACATGCTTACCATGAGCAATATCATGTCCGAAGGCAGATCAGTGGGAACCGCTTTTGTGAGGGTCAAAAAGCTCTACCTCGGGGTCCTGTTCTCGGTGTTGATAGGGGCCATGCTCATTAACAATTTCGTATTCACGAAATACCTGGGACTATGCGTATTCTTCGGGACATCCCAGAAACGGTCAACGGCTGTCGGTATGGGAGTCACGTTCACTATCGTTATGGTCGTGAGTGCGATGATGTCCTGGGCCCTGTACCAGTTTGTGCTGAAGCCCTATCATCTCGATTACCTGCAGATCATTGTTTTCATCGGCCTGGTCTCGCTGTCGGTTCAGGCTGTGGACACCATACTGCGGAAAATCAACCCCGTCCTTTTCAAGGCGTTCGGGGTGTACCTGGTTCTGGTGATTGCCAACTGCATCATCCTGGCCGTCCCGCTCATACTGGCGGACAACGAATACAATGCGTGGGAAAGCCTCATGCTGGCAGTGGGAGCGGGTTTGGGATTCCTCATTGCACTGTTCCTGATGTCTTCTGTGCGGGAACGTCTGGAGCTGGCCAATGTCCCGCCCACGTATCGCGGACTCCCCATTGCCTTCGTGGTGGCAGGGCTTTTCGCGCTTGCCTTCCTGGGTTTTTCAGGAATGTCGATTTTTTGATGCAGTGACAACAGGATGAATCTGATTCTCCGGGGTCGGACGGAAGGGCAATGTTAGAGAGTGCCCATCCACGAATAGAATTTGGGCACTAGTTGGTTTCCAATCCAGAGATGAGATATTTTTTGCAAGATCAAGAAAATCAAGGGATTACGCGGAGACGTACGTTAGTACGTCGCACAA
>CAZEGG010000179.1:0-7380 GCA_964511755.1 uncultured Desulfobacteraceae bacterium
GCCCGGGAGGCCGGAATCCTCGCCATCAATCCCGCTTTCCCGTCTGTGAACTTCTTCTACCTGTGGTGGATGCAACGCTGAGACCCTGGTCAGCAGCAAGGCATCATCTTCCCGCAAAAACGGGATTTCGCGGAGCTCAAGCCCCGTTGCCTTCGCTCGCTCCTCCCGCACACAACACGGGATCTACGATGTGGCGTCCCCGCTGGAAACGGGATCTTCGACTTGCATCTGATACCTTGCTGGTGACCGGAGATTTCGCCAAATCAGCCGGTGTGAAACTCATGATGCAAAAACTGGATGAAGGTGTACTACCAGTACGTCGAAGTCATTTTTCGAGTGCAACGCAGGAGGCATGTGACTATCCGCCGCCACAGTAGATTGCCCGTGAGAAATGCGGGCCAGATGGCGGATTTGGGTGAGAGTAGGAAGTGATACAGCGGGCGGCATCGAGGACCGGGGTCAGGGCTGATCGAGGGCATCCCGGAACGCTATGGCCACCTTCTTCAGATTCTGTGCCCAGTCCTCTGCCAATGGATCTGCAGAGACGATGCGGGCACCGATGGCCTGGGAAAGAATCTGCGCGCTTTTCCGCGAAAACTGCGGCTGGGTGAACACTGCCCGTATCTTCTCTTTCTTTGCAAGGGCGATCAATTCCTCAAGGTGCCTCGGACCGGGAGCCTTCCCTTCCTTTTCAATCGCGATCTGCTTCAGGCCGTAGGCCCGGGCGAAATATCCCCATGAGGGGTGAAACACCAGAAAGTGTTTTCCGCGGGACCGGGGAAGCAGGATTTTTCTTATTTCGAGGTCCAGGTCTACCAGCTCGTTGATGAAAGCCCGATAATTGGTCTCGTAGTCCTTCGTGTGGGAAGGGTCAATCCTGCAAAGCGCATCCATGATTGTCCACGCCTGGAGCATGACCAGGGGAGGCGAAGTCCAGATATGCGGATCCAGACCCTCAGTCTCTTTTGCGGACGTTCCTTCTCCTTCCCAAAGGGGTTCCTTTGCAATGCCCGCATCCGTTTGGATGACAGGCAGCTGCTTGAAGAGTCTGGTGAATCTCGGCAGCCAAACCTTCTCGAACGGCACGCCGATTGAAAAATAGCCCTTTGCGGTTGACAGGGCCGTCATCTGCCCGGGTTTGGGTTCGTAGGTAGCCGGGCTGGCTCCCGGGGGAACCATCACATGGACACGGAGGTGTTTCCCTCCGATTTTTTCAAGAAAATACTTTTGGGGAACCACACTGACGAAGACGTCAAAACCAGCCGAGAAGGCGGTTCCCGGCAGGGCAACCGTGAACACCAGGAAAAGGAACGGCAGCAGTTTCTTCATGTGCAACTATCCTCCATTGACTGAGAGTGCGACTCCTCCCGGAAAGGGAGAGGTATCAGGTACTCCTCACAGGCTGCTCCAGAGACCGGATCGAGAGAACCTATGCAGGCCCTCTACCAGAGGCGGAGGTTTTAGTCAAAACTAAACGTAAATGTGAAGCTGTCAAGACACAAGAGCACGATGCTTGCGTTTTTGAGGCGAAATGTCTATCATTGGGCATCAAAGGAGGAAAGGAGCGCTTCTGATGAATGAAAGGCAGGAAGGAAAAACGGAACCGCGGCAGGGAAGGATGGAGGCCTTGCGGGAGCTGCCGGGAGATATTTTGAAAGCACTGAGCAGGGAAGAGATCAATGCCTTCCTCTTTGATGAGGTATGGCCCGACAGCCTCAAGGAAAAGCTGAAGGACTACCTGGTGGAAGAGGGTTAGTGCGGGGGAATCGTATGCTGCAGCCGGGCACAAAGGTAAAGATGACAAAGGGCTATAAGGATATGCCGGGGGTGATTCTGGAGAAGACCGGCTCCACGTATAACCTCTATGTGCTGAAACTCGAAAACGGGATCCACCTGGTAGCCGGTCCCAGCTCCTTCGTGCTCCGGGAGGGTGAAAAGGACAATCCGAAGCAATATCTGCCTGAAGCGGACAAAGGCGCGCGTCAGACCTGACCCATTTTGCGTTTTCGGACCCGGTCCTTTATCCGGTTTATGTGACCGCGGCCGAGACCTTTTACCTCGCACCCGAGCTCAAAGTAGCGTTCTATCCTCTCGTCGTCCAGGATACCGAAGCAGTCAACCACTGCAAGGGGACCGCCTGCCATATTCACTACTTCATCGGGATCGAGGTCCAGGTACGGTCTGTGGCGTACGGCAATGACCACGGCATCGGATCCCTGTAACGCCTTCCCGAGGTCGGGCATCATCCGGAACTCCTTGAGCTGCCGCTGGTTTCTGAAGAATCTTGCCCAGCTTTTCCCCGCCGCCGGATAGGTGTCCTGTTTTTCCAGCTCCCACCAGTGCCGGACATAGGGGTCATGGGCGTGCACTTCAGCGCCCATCTCGGTGAGCTTTCGAATAATGATCTCGGAGCCGCTGTAGCGCGTGTCTCCCACGTCTTCCCGGTAAGAAACACCGAGCAGGGTGACTTGCGATGCGGCCACGATCTTCCCCATGTTTCTCATGGCGTCTCTCACAAGCTGTGCGGCTCGCAGGGCCCGGGTGTCGTTGATGTTGATCGCCCTGGGGGTGATGTTGAAGATGCTGTCCTCGAAACCCATCAGATGCCGGTAGGCCCAGAGGCCCAGGCCCCCGTCCTTGGGCAGGCAATACCCGCCGATTCCCGGACCCGGAAAGATAATATTGTTGTGGGTGGGGCGTACCTTTATGGCCTGGATCACCTTGATCAGGTCCACACCGTTCGTTTCCGAAAAACGGCTCCACTCATCCAGGAAGGCCAGGATGGTCGCACGGTAGCTGTTCTCAACGATCTTGCAGGTCTCGCTCTCAATGGGCTTGTCCAGTACGGTGAGGGGAAACTGTTCCACGTTGAGGATTTCAGATAAGAACCCGACCACTTTCTCCCGGCTTTCCTCGTTTATGCCGCTGCATACCCGCCAGAAATCCCTGATTGATTTAACATACTCTCTCCCCGGCATAACCCGTTCAAAACTGTGGGCGAGCAGGGGATCGGAGTCAATTCCGCGTTTCTTGAAGGCCTTCTTGATATGAGGATAGGCAATGTACTCGGTGGTTCCCGGCGGCACGGTGGTTTCTATGAGTACAAGGCAGCGGGGCGGAATCTTTTCGCCTATGACTTTAAAGCTCTCCTCCAAGGCGGTTATATCGGCGTAGCCGCTGCTGAGGTTGCCCAGTTCGGCTTTGATAAAGTCGCACTGTACATCAACCACCAGCACATCGGCGAAAGCGAGAGCGTCATACGTGAACGTGGCGCAGAGCGTCTCCTTTTCCTTCACGCACCGCTCGATGAGGGGTGCAACTTCAGGGTCTTCAGCCTTGATAGGGCAGACCCCGCGGTTGAATACCGGGATCTTCCAGAAACTTCGGGTACTCGGCCTCTGCATGCCGATGACAAATTTGCCCGGTTTCCCGGTCTTCTTGTCCGCCGAGTCCGCGCAGACGCCGGCCATGACCGCTCCCACGAACCCCAGGCCCATGACCACGACGATCTCGAGGCCTTCAGCTCTTTTTTTGTTCACCAGCTTTTCAAGACGCTCATATTCCGCCTTGTAGTCTTCTTCTTCGGGTATTCTAAATTTTTCGCCTTCCGGGCTGATGGAATATTCCATGACGAATACACTACTCCTTTCTTTTCTCCGATTTTTCCAGACGGCGTCCTCTCCCCGGTCACTTCGGAAAAAGCTCTCTGCCTGAGCGTCCCCAGGGGACCGTATGGCGCCGTCCGCCTTTCAGGAGGAGAATGTCTGCAAAACTCGTACCTTCTCTTCGGAAAAGGGGAGAATCCTGGTCGAATAATGAAAAAGTTTCTGTATGTCAAGGGAAATGAACGCCTCCGGCATGCGTTGCGGCGCAGCAGATGGAGCCTTGGCGATGACAGAGGAAGGAACCACCGGTTGATTATTTCCCGTCAATCAATTAGAATCGCGCCTGGAAGGAGGACGGGAATGGATTCTGAGTGTATCATCTACGAGAAAGAGGCAAATATCGCCGTCATAAAACTGAACAGACCAACGGTCCTGAATGCCATGAACAAGCGCTTGTGGCTCGACTTTCAGGAGGCCCTCGAAGATGCCGGAACCGATCCGGAGATCAAGGCGGTGATCATCACCGGAGAGGGCCGGGCCTTTTCTACCGGCGCCGATTTGAAGGAATCAAAAACCCGGACCATCGAGGCCTACCGCGACTATCTCGAAGAGCTCCAGGAGGCCTCGAGAAAAATCATCCGTTTCGAAAAACCTACTATTGCGGCCATTAACGGGTACGCACTGGGGTCGGGATACGAGTTGGCCCTTGCCTGTGATATCCGGATCGCCGCAGAAGATGCCCAGATCGGATCACCCGAGGCACGGGTGACCTCGTCCGTAACCGGAGGCGCCACGCGGCTTGTCCAGGATCTGATCGGTCCGGCAAAGGCACGTGAGCTGCTTTTTACCGCGGAATACATCGATGGGAAGGAAGCCGAGCGTATAGGACTCGTCAACAAGGCGGTTCCCCTTGGACGGCTGATGGAAGAGGCCGGGGCAATGGCAGAAAAAATCGCGAAGAATTCGGCATTTTCGGTCAAGATGATCAAACGGGGGCTGCTCATGGCAATGGATGGAGTGAGCCTTGAGGCCTTGATGGATTACGAGGTGGAGGCATGCCTGGCCTGCGTTTCAACAAAAGAGAGACAGGAGTCGCTCAAGGATTTTGAGAACCGGAAAGACAGGGAAAAAAAGTAGGGAGCGTGAGCAGAAAATGGACTTAGAACATGTTTTGGACGCCGAATCGGTCGCCATTGTGGGTGCTTCAAAGACGGAGACAAAAAGGGGCTTCCAGGCCATCAGGACTCTTCTTGATGAAAACTACGGGGGCAGGATCTATCCGGTAAACCCCAAGGAATCAAGCATCCTGGGACTGAAATGCTACGAAAAGGTCTCGGACATAGAAGGTCCCGTGGATATCGCCCTCATCACCACCCCTGCCGGGAGCATTCCCTTGGTGCTGAAAGACTGCGGGAAAAAAGGCGTTCATGGTGCGGTTATTATCGCGGGGGGATTCGGTGAAACAGGGGCGGCGGGGAAGGATCTCGAACGGGAAATGGTGGAAGTGGCGCGAAAAAACCATATTCGTCTGATCGGCCCCAACACCTCGGGCATGATAAATCTCAAGGAAAGCCTGAATCTGGTGGGTCTCCGTGACGTCCCCAAAGGGAACATCGCCCTTCTTACCCAGAGCGGGAATATGGCCCTGACCCTTATTACGGAGGCCAAGGTCAAGAGCCGGAAGGGGTTTTCCTATTACGTGGGAGTGGGAAATGAGGCTGATATCAAGTTTCACGAATACCTCGCCTTCTTCCGGGATGATCCGGACACCAAAGCAATCCTCATGTACGTGGAGGGGATGAGCGAGGGAAGGAAGTTTCTGCAGGAGGCCTACCGGACAACCCTCCACAAACCCATTGTTTTGCTGAAAAGCGGGCGCTCTTCAACGGGTCAGAGGTCCGCAGGATCCCATACGGGATCGCTCGCAGGCATGTCGGAGGTGGCGAAGACCGCATTTGAACGGGCGGGAATCATCGTTACGGAGAACCCTGACAACCTTTTTCCCATTGCGGAGACTCTCTCGAGCCTTCCGCCCATCAAGAACAACAGCATCGGGATCCTTGCTGATGGGGGCGGGCATGCCACTATTGCGTCCGACATCCTGACGGACCTGGGGATATGGATACCTCCACTGGATGAAAAGACCCAGGCCAGGTTGCGGGAAATCCTCCCCGACGCCGCGTCAGTACCCAACCCGGTGGACGTGGCCGGCGGCACGGATTCAGATCCGTCCCTGTTCGCTGACTGTGCCAGGATCATGCTCAAAGACCATAACATTGGGGGCCTTCTGATCGTCGGCCTTTTTGGGGGCTACGGTATCCGCTTTGCTGAAAGCCTGGCGCTCAAAGAAGAAGACGCGGCGCATCAGATGGGGAAGATGGTGAGGAAGCGGAACAAGCCCATCGTTCTGCACAGCCTGTATAGCTATGAGAGGCCGCATTCCCTGGAACTTCTGCGCTATTACAATATTCCTGTGTATGATTCCCTGGAAGTGGCCTGCAGGTGTGTGAGCGCGCTCGCCGCCTACGGAAACTATCTCAAGAAATACCACTCGAAGGCCAACTTTGTTTTCAAGTGGGAAGAAAAGGCGAGAGAGGAGGGAAGAAATATTATAGATAGCGCCAGGAAGGAAGGCCGGGACTCGCTCCTGGAATTTGAGGCGAAGAGGCTCCTTGAGCTGCACGGGGCGCCGATTCTGCTCGAGCGTTTGGCGAAGACGGCAGATGAAGCAATCCAGATATTTCAGGACATCGGTCAGGACGTTGCACTGAAGATTGTCTCTCCCGATATCCTCCATAAGAGCGATGCCGGCGGGGTGAGAACCAATCTTGGCACGCCGGAGACAGTGCGAAGCGCATTCGATGAGATACTGTCAAATGCAAAAAAATACCATGAAACGGCGGATATCCGGGGGGTCCTGGTGTCTCCCATGGCCGAGCAGGGGGTCGAGGTCATTATCGGGACCAAGATAGATGACCAGTTCGGCCCTGTCATCATGTTCGGCCTCGGCGGCGTGCTGGTTGAGATCCTGAAGGATGTCTCTTTCAGGGTTCTGCCCATTTCTCCTCACGCAGCGAGAAAGATGATCGAGGAAATCAAGGCCTCCGTCATCCTCGACGGCTATCGGGGACGGCCGCCCATGGACAAGAAGTCTTTGACAAAGCTGCTGCTGACCTGTTCCGAGGTGATCGAAGCATATCCTGATATCAAGGAGATGGATCTGAACCCGGTCAAGGTGTACGACGAGGGCGTGGCAATCGTGGACGCGAGAATCATTCTGAAAGAAGTGGCCAAGTGATCATTGATGCCCACACCCACGCATACCCTGAGGAAGATCTGGCGGTGGTCAAGGAACGGACGGCGCTTCTGGACCGGTCCCTTCCCGATGCCGATCCGAACAAATGGATGCTCCATCACGACGGCTCCCTGGCTTCTCTCCTCAGGGAGGAAAAAATTGCGGAGCTTGATCGATTCGTGCTGCTCCCCATCTCGTCGCGTTCTGAACGGACCCGGACTCTCAATCGCTGGGTGATGGAGATGGCCCGAATTCATTCCGAGATCATTCCGTTCGGGACCCTTGTTGCCGGTTCCTCATCTCTCGCAGACGAGCTGGAGGAGGTCCTCGACCTGGGACTAAAGGGAATCAAGATTCATCCCTTCCTCCAGCGTCTGGACATCCTTTCCCCGGAGGTCAGGGGATTCTGGTCCCTTCTTGAAGAAGCGGGCCTTCCGGTCATGCTTGACAGCATGTACCTCAAGGGACTCGAAAAGTACA
>CAZEGG010000180.1:0-7340 GCA_964511755.1 uncultured Desulfobacteraceae bacterium
GAAGGTTCCGGCTACATAGCTTTTCCTTTCATCCGGGATACAGAGATAGATCTTTAGTGAAATTAATCCAGATATTCCGTTCTTACAGGAGAGAAAACCTCCACCACAACCGAATCTTCGAGAACTTCCGCACTGTGCGTCACATCTCCTTTGATGCACCAGCTGTCTCCCGATTCAGCCTCAAATTCCTTCCGATCAATGATAAACCGCATTTTCCCGGTCACGAGATATCCGGCCTGTTCGTGGGGATGGGCGTGGGCGGGGAGTGATGCTCCCTTTGCGAGCCTGAACTCACAGAGCAGAGTCTTCTCTTCGTGGGTAAGGGGCTTCATTTCTATCCCTTCCGCCATGGTCCTGTAGCCGCCGTATTCCTTCTTGTAAAACATCTGATCCTCCTTTCTTGATTGGAAACTTGTTCGTGCCCAAGACCTGTTTGTAGAGGTCGCGCACCACCATAGTATCACCTTCCGAAAGCCCGACCAGATCGGGTGCAGGGTATCACAGCTCTTCCTACCGGCGATTTCCGGTTCCGCCTCTGCGCCGAAAAGGAGGCCTTTTGGCATGTAGATGACTTGTCTTGCAGGAGAAGCCGCGGCCGGGGATTGAGAGGTTCCTTTCCAAAAGACTCTATGATCGGGCATTGCTCCGCTGCAGGTAATCGATCACCTTACTGTCGGGAGGAGGGAACTCATGGCTTCCCAACGCTTTAGGTGAAACCCACTTGATTCCGTCACTCTGCAACGGTTTTGGCTCTCCCTCCAAGAGGGTACAATGAAAAACATGCAGAGAAATGCTTCTATCGCCGTAGCTATGGTCGACCGTGAAGCAATGATTTTCCACCCTGATCTTAATGCCGAGTTCCTCGGCCAGTTCTCTTTGAAGACATTCTTCAAGAGATTCCTCTGCCTCCCTTTTCCCTCCCGGGAACTCCCACAATCCAGCCAGATGAGACCCTTTTTGCCGTCTGGAGATCAGGACCTTCCCGGAACGAAAAATCAGTCCCGCAGTGACATCAAAATGGGGTCTTTCAGATAGGTTATTCACTCTCCAAAACTTTCAGCCGCAGGCGCAGGTAAGCGTTTTGAGCCTCTTCATTGTCCGGGGCCAGCTTTATGACTTTTTTGTAGGCCTTCAAGGCACCTGCATAGTCGCCATACTTTTCTCTCAACCGGGCGAGATTCAAGAGCAGGTCCACATCTTTGGGACGACTCTTGAGTATTCTCTCCATCTCCGTCATGGCACTCTTTTCCGCCCCTGTTTTCAGGTAGGAAACAACGAGGTAGTCCCGCAGGTCATCTGCATCAGGGTGTATTTTCAACCCCTTCTGCAGGATGGGTATCAATTTTGCGTACATACCCTTGTTGCTCAAATAATCAGCCACATAGAGATAGGTATCCAGGTCCTTGGTGCCCATATCCGTGAGGGCCAAGGCCTCATCATAGCTCTTATCCGTCATCTTCAGTTTTCTGTATATATCAAGCAATGTGGTGCGGGTCTCCACATCCTTGGGGTGCGCCTTTTGGTATTCCTCCAGCCTGGGCAAGGCCTTTTTCAAATTCCCTGCTTCGTACTCCAGAACGCCCAGATTAAATATCACGGTTTCGTTTCGGGGAGTCAGGGAAAGAATGCTGCCGTACACATCAATCAGGGCTTTTTTCTTGCCCTCCTTATCGAGGACCTGGGCCATGAGCTGGAGGGTCTGAAGGGACTTCGGCTTTTTTTTCAGTATCTCGTTCAGCACTGCTTCCGCCTTTTTCCACTCTTTTCCTTCGACCAGTTCCTGGGCCAGCTTCATCCGTCCGTCCAAATCAGCGGGGTTGAGGGCGAGGGCTTTTTCCAGATAATGACGTGCCTCTTGCTTGTTCCCGGTCTTTTCGTAGAGATAGGCCAGGTTATACAAGAGATTGCTGTCTGTTGGGTCCAGATCCGATGCCGTCTTGTAGAAAGTGATGGCTTTCCGGAATTGTCCCACCTTTGTCCAGAGATACCCCAGCTTCGTGCAGATCTGGAGCTTTTCTTTTCGTGGAATTCCATCCAGGATCGTTTCATACTGCGTTGCGGCAGATTTCAGTTTCCCCTCCTTTTCGAGGGACCCTGCCAGCTGAAGTCGCAGACCGTTGTCCTTGGGGTCCAGCTTGACCAGCCTCTGCAATACCGAGATCATTCCGCCCGTATTGGATGCCGCCCGGTACGTCTCGAGGAGAGCAAGGAGGGATGCCTTGTCTTGAGTATTACCCGACGCCTTTTCAAGCATCGCGGCAACATCTTTCCACTTTCCCTGGGCCCGGTATTCCTCCAGCAATCGCTTTTTTAAACGCTCATCATCGGGAAACATGGCGCGGGCGTCTTCAAGAACCACGAGCCTCTGCTTTTTATCGATAGTCCTGTTGGCTTTGTCAAGCCAATCATCCCCATACGGCTTGATATAGACAGTGATGTTCCCCAAATTCTGGTTCCGGTATTTCACCTGCACCACAAAATGGTAGTGGTGGAACATATTCTGATGGGGCAGCAGGCGGACCAAAGGTTCTTCCTGATACCTGAGTGCTTCTGCATCAAAGTCGGGAGAGAGCAGCCGAACGTGGAGATTAAACGGAATGCTGGTGGAGATTTTGAGGATGGCCACTCGATCTTTGGGATGGAGAGCAATCTGATCGCCGGGAATCAGCGACCTGGCTTCCCCGTTCACCTGCAGCAGGAGAGAGCTCAGTTGAGGCGGGGCTATGTAGAGCCCATAGTACAACCACCCGCCCGTACCCAGGGCAGCCGCAATGAGCAAGACCGTGATCCAAATGCCGGGTCGAACTCCGGTTTTTCTCTTTTCCCTTCTTCTGTTGATCACTGCCGTGCAGCTCCACGAGTCGGCTTATGTGCTCTTCACCCGCGCCCTGTTCTTTTCTCCCCTTGCCCGGCCGGGTTTGTCTGCCATTTTCCGCTCCCAGATGAGAAGGACGGGGCTGGCCACAAAAATCGAGGAGTATGTCCCCACGCAAATGCCCACCAGCATGGCAAAGGCAAAATCGTGGATAACCCCGCCTCCAAAAACATAGAGGGCCGCTACGGCCACCAGTGTTGTGGAAGACGTCAGGATAGTCCTGCTCAGGGTTTCATTGATGCTCTCGTTCATGACCTCGATGAAAGGCCGTCTCCGATATCGCCGGGCATTCTCCCGGATGCGGTCAAATACAATGATAGTATCATTCAGTGAATAGCCGACGAGCGTGAGGAAGGCGGCAATGATGGCAAGGGAGATCTCCCTGTCCGTCAAGGCGAATGCACCCACCGTGATCGTAACGTCATGGATAAGGGCAATTATGGCTCCCAAAGCGTACTTGAGCTTCAGGGCCCAGCACAGCCCGAGGGTAACAAGGAGGGCGATAACGATAAGCCAGGTCACGCTCATCCCGAAGCTCGACGTCAAATAGACCACAACCGCAAGAGACAGGGCCATAATCCCGCTCATTATCCACTTGAGTTCGAACCGCCCTGAGATATATATGGCGATAAAGAGAATGGCATAGAATATGGCAAACAGGGCCTTCTCTCTCAGATCTTTCCCGACTTTCGGCCCCACCATTTCCACCCGTCGAATATCGACTCCCTTCCCAAAGCTGGATATAAGGGCGTCCCTGACCCGGTCACTCAGACCGGTCAATTCCACATCGGTTTTCGTCACCCTGATAAGATATTCGGAAGCGGACTCCTCACCAAACCGCTGTATAATGCTGTTCTGGAGATTGATGGGTCTCAGGGCATTCTTTATCTCACCGGGAGAATGTGGTTGGTCCAGCCGCACCTGAATCAAAACACCGCCGGTAAAATCCACCCCGTAATTGGGTCCTCCCCGCCACGCCAGGAGCACGAGCGTGGCAAGAATGAGCGATCCTGACAGAAGAAACGCCCACTTTCGATTTCCGACAAAATTGATATTTACATCCGGCTTAATGAATTCCATTGAGTACCCCAGCCTTTCGTAATCCTTCTCAAATCCTTATTTTCTTCATCCTCTTTACTATGAAAAGGTAGTCAAAAATGACCCTTGTCACAAAAATCGCCGTAAACATGCTCGCTATGATACCGATACTCAGTGTGACCGCAAACCCCCTGATCGGACCGGTGCCGAATTGAAAGAGTACAAGGGCCGCTATGAGCGTAGTCACATTGGCATCAACAATGGTGATGAAGGCTTTGCCGTAGCCTCCTTCGATAGACGCACGGGGAGTCTTCCCGAGACGAAGTTCCTCCCTGATACGTTCAAAGATGAGCACATTCGCGTCAACGGACATACCAATGGTCAGGATGATTCCGGCGATGCCCGGCAGTGTAAGGGTAGCGCCGAAAAAGGCAAGCCCCGACATGATCAGGACGATGTTCAACATAAGAGCGATGTCTGCGATAATGCCGCTCAGACTGTAGTAGACCGCCATGAAAAGAACGACCAGAACACCGCCGATGATCGCCGACCGAAACCCTTCCTGTATGGAGTCCTTGCCAAGGGAAGGCCCGACCGTTCTTTCTTCCAGGATCTTTACCGGGGCGGGTAGAGCGCCTGCCCTGAGCACGATGGCGAGATCCCTCGCCTCTTGCATGCTGAAACGACCGGTAATCTGGGCCCTCCCGCCGGAGATCTTATCCTGGATAACAGGGGCCGAGTAGACTTTGTTGTCAAGGACGATTGCCAGTCTTTTTTTGATATTCTGGCCGGTTATCTGTTCAAAAAGTCTCGCGCCGCGGGAATCGAATGACAGGGAGACATAGGGTTCATTGTACCGGCTGTCAATTTCGACCCGTGCGTCGGTAATGTATTCCCCGGTCAGCAGCGTCCGTTTCTCGATCAGGTAGGGAACCCTGCTCCGCTGGCCCGTCTTCTGGTCGACAGAGGTTTCGTAAAGGATTTCGTCGCCGGGGGGAATGCGGCCTTTCAGGGCTTCTTCCACGCTGTGGTCCTCATCAACAAGCTTGAACTCCAAAAGAGCCGTCTTCCCAATAAGCGCTATCGCCCTCTTCGGATCCTTAATACCGGGAAGCTCAATGATAATCCGATGCCCTTCCGCCGGTCGAATGTCCGGCTCGCTCACGCCGAACTGATCGATCCGGTTCCGGATTGTTTCGAGGGCCTGGTCCACGGCCATTTTCATGATCCTCTCCCGGGCTTTCGGGAGAACCGTCACGTGAAAAACCGGCTTGCCTTCTTCATACGTGGCGGTTCCCGGATCAAAGTCGGGATAATTGCCCCGAAACATATCCAGGAAAGAATTCACATCTTCACTCCGCATCAGTTTCAGGACAATTCCGTCCTTGCCCAGACTCTTGAGTTCAAGGTACCTGATCTTGTTCTTCCGGAGATCATGCTTGAGTTCTTCCGACACCCGCTCCACGTTGCTCTCTACGGCCTTTATGGCTTCTACCTCCAGGTTCAGATGTATACCGCCCTGGAGATCAAGGCCCAGATGAATCTTGTCCTTGGGAAGGACATTCGACCACCATGGAGGCAGGTTCCTCGACAACGAAGGTACCAGGTAAATTAGCGCACCAATAACCACTAATGCAACGATTCCCGCCCGTATACCCAGATTCTTTGACACCGGTGATTGCTCCCTTGAATGAAATAGTCAGTTTCCCGCACTAAACGGCTGTCTCTCACAATCTCCCGCCTGTCGCGGGACAAGTCAGCTCCGATCAGCAGGATCACTTGTTGCCCCCCCCTGCGCGACGCGCAATCCTGTACTATCATAGGCCCGATAAGACAGATGCCGTTATGGACTGGAGGAAACTCGCTTCGCTTACTTCCTACTGACTCTTGTTCATGATTCCTGAAATTGAACCGCGAGAGACCTTTACCCTCACCTTGGGGGCTATTTCCATCGTGACCACATCCTCCGTGATGCCCGTCACCACACCATGGAGTCCCCCGGAACTCACCACGCGATCTCCCTTCTTTATTTCTGAAAGCATCTGCTTGTGTATCTTTGCTTTCTTCTGCTGGGGACGGATGAGTAAGAAATAGAATATGACAAACATCAATATCAGGGGAATAAACGCTCCGAGGCTCCCGCCCTGACTGCCGCCTCCTGATCCACCTTGACCCATTGCATATGCCAGAAAATGCATGATAAAACCTCCTCATTGTTTCGCTGAACGCCCGTGCCCCCGAACTTCGGCAGGTTCATGGCACGTTTGGCTATTCAATCGTTAAATCACTCTGGTTCATTCTCCGTCTGCATTTCGTAAAACGTCTTCTTAAAGGCATCCAAACTCTCATCCTCAATGGCATCTCTCAAGTCCAAAATCAAGCGCGTGTAGTACCGCAGGTTGTGAATGGTGTTCAATCTATAGGCCAGGAGTTCTCTGGCCAAAAACAGGTGTCTCAAGTACGCCCGCGAAAAATGGGTGCACGTGTAGCAGTCACACCCCTTGTCCACGGGCCGTTCATCATCCGTGTACCGGGCGTTCTTGATCGTCATTCGCCCCCGGGTTGTGAACAGGGTCCCGTTCCTGGCGTTCCGGGTGGGCATCACACAGTCAAACATGTCCACGCCCAGGCCCACCGACTCCACCAGATCCTCGGGCGCCCCGACGCCCATCAGATAAACAGGCTTGTTTTCGGGAAGCATTTGGACGGTTTCACGAATAACCCGAAGCCTCGTGTCCCGGTCCTCTCCCACTGCCAGCCCGCCGAGCGCGTATCCGTCGAAACCCAGGCCTACCAGATATTGCGCACTTCTTTCTCTCAGATCCCGGTAGGTTCCCCCCTGAACAATTCCGAAAAGCGCCTGCGCCGGACTGTTCAAATGCTCGCGGCATCTCTCTGCCCACCCGCTGGTTATCCGAACCGACCGTTCCACATACTCATACTCAGCCGGATAGGAAACGCATTCATCAAAGCACATGACGATATCCGAGCCGAGGGCCTGCTGGATATCCATGGCTTGTTCAGGGCCAAGAAAGTGCCTGGACCCGTCAAGATGGGACTGAAAAACAACCCCTTCCTCGGAGATATTGCACAATTTCGCGAGGCTGTATACTTGAAAGCCTCCACTGTCCGTAAGAATCGGGCCATCCCATCCCATAAACCTGTGCAAACCGCCCAGACGCTCAATGAGCTTGTGTCCCGGCCTCAGGTACAAGTGGTAGGTATTGGAGAGGATGATCTCCGCTCCCGTCTGCCTGAGTTCATCCGGACTTACCGCCTTTACCGATCCCTGGGTTCCCACCGGCATGAAAACAGGTGTTCTGAATTTCCCATGGGGTGTTTCGATCTCGCCAAGCCGTTCACCGGCGTTCACGCGTTTCTGTAATATCCTGAACTCCAAAAACGTTTCTCTTTTCAAAGAATGAGC
>CAZEGG010000181.1:0-7325 GCA_964511755.1 uncultured Desulfobacteraceae bacterium
GTCTCCCCTTCAACAAGAATATCCTTCTCGCGCACTTGATAGGGAGGAAAGGTATGCGTCCACCTTTTGTCAAACCTTCCTTTCAATGAGAGCAGCAGGTTCACGCGGCGGTTCACATAGCCGCTGCCGGGCAAATGATAATGTCTGCCTTTGCGCAGAAGGTCGGCCGCGTGGTGTGACATGACGAGACGTATGTCCTTATTGCTGCTCACTATTTTATTCAGCATTCCCGAATGATCGTTATGATGATGGGTGAGAATCAGATGGCTGATCTCCGACAAGCCGGTATTTGTCTCATCCAGCCTTTTGCAGAACAACTCCCATTCATACGCATAACCCGTATCTACCAAAACCCGTTGATCATCGGTTTCAACCAGAAAGCAATTCGTCACACTGAGTTTGAGTCGTTTTATCTTCACCTGTCGACTCCCTCTTTTTCCATACGCCCGATGACGGTTTGCCCAGCGGGTCCCCTGTTATAGCGTGCGGGCATGAACCAGATTGAACAAGGCCGGTACTTTCCCTATTGTCGAGCCGTCGCTGAGGGTAAGGTATCTGACCTCCATCTCTGCAGGGGTGAGCACCTCCTCTATTGCATACCCTCGACTCGCGAGAAACGACTCGAGCTTGCCCGAAGGGATGCCAAAACGTGTCGGTTCCGAGGAGTGGTTCGAATGTAGCTGCTCCCTGAGCTTTTTGATGCCGTTTTCACTAAGGGCGCCGGTCGACAGGGAAGCGATATCAAAACAGAGGGAGTTCCCTCGCCCGGATAGTGTTCTCACCGCTGCGAGTACACTGTCAACTGCATCCCTGGACAAGTAGTAGCTGACGCCCTCCCAGATGAATAGCGCAGCCTTCCCTTTGGAAAAACCCGCGGACAGGAGGGTGCTCTCAATATCGTCGGTGGTGAAGTCGATTGGAACGAACCGGACAACGGACGGCACTTGTACGCCGCCATGTTCCAACATCTCTTTCTTGCGCAGCTGCGTCGGCATCGCGTCAAGCTCGAATACAACGGTATCTCCCAAAAGATGAGCAAAACGATACGGCCGGGAGTCGAACCCTGCGCCCAGGACGACCAGCTGTGGAAGGGCCCTGCCGAAGGCATTCCGGACGACTTCGTCAAAGAATGCCGTGCGGGCGATCATGAACTCGTACGCACCAGGGGGTATCCTGTTCTTCATCACCCAGTCCCGAACCTTCGGATCTTTCAGCGGGGCTTTCTGTTCCTCTGCCAGGAACAACTCGGCAAGATTATCGGCTCCCCTGATCTCCTGACGCGGGTCATGTGCCGCCAAGGCGCGCATCATTGCCGTTGCCCGGGCGGTCCCGGAAACTTCATGTTTGACTCCGTTCATATTGCTTCCGAGAGAGGATGAATCAGGTATCATTCCGCCTCCAGGAAGAACACCAGTGCCTTGTCGGATAAGATCCTGCCTTTATGCCTGTGCTCAGGACCATCCGGGATAAAAATGCCGTCACCTTCATTGTAGGTCACTTCAATATCAGGGTATTCAATCGCCATTTTTCCGCTCAGCAGGTAGCCGCAATGCCCCTTTTCACACCAATGAGGTGTCAACTCGCTTGAGTATTCAACAAGTCTGACTCGCTGACCACCGTGGTCAATACATTTGTGGCGCATTCCGGCCAACGGCGACTCCCACTCAATTCTTGAAAAATCGATCTTGTAAGGGACTGTCATTCGGCAACCTCGGTGAAGGTTAACGGTTGGACCCAGCCTTCCGCGTCAGCGGTCGGCTGGGTTGATGTGAAACGTGCCTGTTTTATTGTCTGCATTGTGAGGCACTCTGTCAACGTTCCTCGTGCCGAGACTTTTTGAGCCCATACACCAGCCCTGCACTTGCGCCAAATAAAATTCCGGCCGGCCCGGTGATAAATATGCCCAGTAACGGACCTTGATTTGCCTCGGGCGCAAGGATCATCGGCCCAAAAAATCCTGCAGCAGCGCCGATGCCGCCGAACAGAACCGCGCCGAAGAAGATAAATGCTGCAAGATATTTGGGCATGCCGTCCGCATGTACCCACATATATCTTCCAACTGCACCAGCAGCGATGAGTTGGAGGAGCAGGGTCAAACCATGCACTCCGAACAGTACCAGGAGCGGTAGTGCGGTCAGAAAGTATGTGCCCAGGAACATTGTCAACGCTAATGCGGTTCGATGGGCAGGCCTGGTTGTAGAATTCTGTGTCATGATGCAGTCAACTCACCTGTAGGTTGTTAATCAGCGGGCCAGGAGGTGGGGGAACGACGAGCGTGCCGCGGGCGTCGCTCCCCCACCTCCTGGAGGGCGTTCGCTGCTTGCTTGGATGCGACCTTCAGACCGCTGCCGGGAATTGTGGCTGTTGTATTCGGCGCCGAACCGCTTCCCTTGAACACTTGATCTTCAAGTCTGCCAAAATATCCTCCTTCCACCGTCTCTTGTGGAATGCCACGTCGACAGCCGGGTTCATGGTGGCAGCGAATCAGGACAGGCATGATCCCTTTCCCCGCGCGGAACTGAGAGGGTGAGAGGGTTCAGTATCTTTTCTTAACATGGCCCCGGGAGACCCACAATAGTCCAACAGCCAGGATGGCTAACTCTAACAACATCGGCCAATGCACAGACAACTTGAATGCGACTTTGTCTGATACCTCATTTACCTTAAAAATCAAAAATATTCCAAGAGCGAATGCGAACGTGACGACCCATCCTTCAATTGATACCGGGATCCATAGCCTATAGCTAATTGCTGAAAACCAGATTTTTTTCCCTCTTTCCATGTCGGCATTCCCCAATTAAAGTGATTAAGATGATTAAGTGACAAAATTGTTGAAGAGACGTCATTTGCGTCCAACCCCCAAAACCTGACGGCGTCCTTCATTCCTCATTGCTTTGCATAGAAACAGGCGGGCTGTGGTGTTGTTAAGCGCTGATTTGCCGAGGTGTTATCGTCCGGACACCGGCGGATAAAGCCTGATCGGCCATCCTCACAGTTACAATGCAAGATGTGGGCCCATTCCCGCTTTAATCGCAAGTCGGCGTTTACGCAGTCCGGGCTCTGTTCCGCTCGACCGGAGCCACTGGTATTTCTGCTTTCAACATTGTGGGCTCCGGTCTGGATTGCCGAGGCCGAATTAAGCGGGCACGGCTGTTCGCGCTCTGCTGGAAAGAATGGCGAGGCGACTCGTCCTGCATTCGAATAACTTGTGCCGTCTATCTTCGTTCTATAAAGGCCAATCGAAGCCCCAATAAAATGAGGACGCCGCCGGTAAACCAACGAAGTTTTTCGGCAAGATTATGTTTACGGGATAACCATGAACCGATTCCGCCTGAAAAATATCCGAGGAGCACAAGGAAAACGACCCCAAATAAGGCAAAAGTCAGTCCCAAGCAAACCATTTGGACAGAAGCAGTCCCATATTTTGGGTTAACGAATTGCGGCAGGAAAGCCAGAAAGAATAGAGCTACTTTGGGGTTAAGAACATTTGACAGAATCCCCTGGACAAATACCTTTCTGATTCTGCGATGTGGTTTGTCATTGCTAAAAGTAAAAGTAGTCTTGTCTTTAATGGATTTTATTCCAAGATATACTAAATATCCTGCACCAACAAATTTTACGGCGAGGAATGCCAGGGCCGATGTTCTCAGGATTATCGCCAGACCAAAGGCGGCAAAAAATGTGTGAACCAAAATTCCCAACGTAACTCCGACAGCTGATATCACCCCTGCCTTCCGACCCTGTGAAACCCCCCTTGTGATAACGTAAATCATGTCAGGCCCTGGCGTAATAATGAGTATCCAAGAGGCCGCAAAGAAGAGTGCAAAGCTTGACCATTCCATCATCATATCTCCTTACAATGATGTCCAATTTTCCTGCACCACGTCGGGTTGACCGGCATCTCCCTGAGCAGCGCCCGCGGTCTACCCGATGCTTCCCGCTTTGCGGGAGGGAACTCACAAATCACCACGCTTACAGCAAGCACGATGCCTCCATAAAATCATATTCTCAAGGCATGAACGCTTCATTTCATGGACTAGGAAAATCGAAAAAGAATTTTTTCGAAATTCTTTATTCTTCCTCCCTGAAACTCGATCCCTTCTTTTTTGAGCATTTCTATTTTTTCCTGTATGGCGGCGCCCGATGTCTTCCCTTTGAATCCTCCAATCCGACCGGATGTGGCAACGACCCGGTGTCACGGGACCTCCGGTGCATAGGGGTTTCTTTTCATGGCCTGACCGACCCCTCTGTATGCCTTTGTTCCCAAACCACGGGCAATCTCTTTATACGTCGTTACACGCCCTCTGGGCACCTTCCTCAAAAGATCGTATGTTCTATCGGAGAATGTTTTCATCTTTCCTTCCTTTCTTTGTTGCGACCTCGTGCAGGTCTTGGTCAAGTACTCTTCCGTGATCCGTTCCGGCGCGAAAGGGAAAACAATACAAACAAAAGCACCCCAAAGGTTATGGCAATATCCGCCACATTGAAGACGCCGGTTCGTATGGAGCCAACGCCGATATTAAGGAAGTCTATAACGCGCCCGTCGTTGAAAATGCGGTCGATAAGATTTCCGATTCCACCGCCCAAGACAAGGGCCAGCGCAATCGCAACCCGCATACTTTTGTGTCCCGCCTTAACGAGAAAAAACGCCAGCCCCAGCAAGAAGACCCCGACCACGACTCTGAAGATCGCATACTGGAAGGTCTTTGATCTGACCGCCCCCATACTCAAGAATGCTCCTGAATTCTCGGCATATTGAAGCCGAAACGTGTCATAGAGCAGACTGATAGATCCTCTTTTCTGCAGGTTGTGACTGGCGATCCTTTTTGTAACCTGGTCACAGCCGACACAACAGAATACGATCAATAAAACTATCATTATTCCTTTTATTCTTCGCATAGCAGCATCATTTCTCTATTAATCCGGCTGTAGCAGGATTGAGAGGCTGATCCGGGGATTCATGCGGAATCTCCTGATGATGCGTAATGCTGTCAATCAGCCGATCAGGAGGTACGGCAGCGACGAATGGGTCGGCCGGGCATAAGTGTTCGACAACTCAACCATCTGCTACTCCAGTGCGATGACTATCCTCTCGTTCTTCCTGTGTTCCTCCACCTCAACGAGCGTGCCGCGAGCGTCGGGATTTTCGGAGAGCTTGATGATCTCAGCGAGATCAATTCCTTTCTCCTGGAGGGCATCCGCTGCCTGCTTCGGGATAAGCTTGGACGCGATCTTCAGAACGCCGCCGGGAATTGTGACTGTTGTATCCGGCGCCGAACTGCCCCCCTTGAATACTCTAATCTTCAAGTCTGCCATGATGTCCTCTGCATTCTATTGCGGGGTCATTTATCAATCGGACAAGTAATACTTTATTGTCGAAACCACCCGGACTTTTTTAATATATTGGGTCGAAGCATCTCGATCATTGATTGAGAACTGACCCTGCGAGGCATTTTTGATCTTCCCCAATCTGCTTCCCGAGTCTTTCGCAAACTTTCTCGCTACCTCCCGGGCGTTCTTTGTTGCCTCTTCTATCATAGCCGGTTTGATCTTATTCAGGTCGGTAAACAAAAATTCCGTTTTGTTCTTATAGTCTTGCCCTGAAATTGCGATCCCTTCTTTGACCAGTTCAACGACCTTCTTCATGGTCTCCCGTACAAGCGATACATTCTTGGAGTAGACTGTGACGGTTGTTGAGGCGGCAAACCTGAACCGACTCTTGCCTGCATTTCCATAATTCTGGGCTTGCCGGTCGAAAATTGCGGGCTGAGAAATTGTTATCTCTTCATCCGTAAATCCATTCTTCTTCAAGAACGCCACAACCAGACCGGATTTGCGCTCAATCACGGAATACAAATTCGAAAGGTCATTATCGGCTTCATTAAAATTGATTGGCCAAATACCAATATTTGCTTCCACCTCCCGTTCAGCAAGGCCCTTGACCGTCACAGTCCTGTCCATTCCTTTGACTTCCAGCGCAGCTCTTGATATCAGGTACCCAAACAGGACCAGGCCGACACATATGAACGCCCCCAATATTGCAGCCTCAATCTTCCTATTGGAATTCATGTTATCACCCTTTCCCCCGCGAGCGATCATGCCGCTTCAGCAACACGACTTTTATGCATCGCCTGTGGGCACTATTCCTGTGGGTTCAACCATTAATACAACCGTCTTCTCAGGAGCCCTTGTTCTGTGAACAACCCCTTTTGGAACAACATAGCCTTGATGCCGTCTCAGCTTAATTGTCTCACTGTTTTCTATATCGATTAATAATTCACCACTCAAGGTAAAGAAGAACTCATCTTCAGCATCATGTTTATGCCAATGATATTCCCCTTTGAGTATTCCAAGGCGTACGACTGATTCGTTAACTTGGCATAACGTCTGATTATACCACTGATCGGTACACTTTTCCACTAATGTTGGAACGTCAATAAGTTGCAGGGCCTCACAAAGTATATTCATATGATTCGCGTAACGGTGCTCCTTATCACTCATTCTAAACCCCCACTCTGTTGTTTTGCGTAATGCCGGGTTGTCCGGCGACTTCGCGGTGATAACACGCGCCCGGTGCATGGTCATCATGGTGAAGGCGCAGGCCATGAGAAAACCATGCTGCCCATCTTAACATTTTCGTCAAGAAATCAATGCAGTGTTCCCATAATTTGTCCATAGAATTCAAAATTGTGCTAGAATTGCCCATTGCGTACGCTCGGTGCACCCTTTTCTGCAACTCATGCAGACACAAACGGCTCATGCACACGTCTATGTCGAGATCCGCCCTGATCCACCAGCAAGGTATCATCTGCGGCGTTGCCTTCGGTCGCTCCTCCTTGCGACGTATTATTCATACGACTCAGTCGTCGCTCCTTGGCGCCTTGCATCTGACACCTTGCTGGCGACCAGGGATTTCGCCAAATCATTCAGCGAAGCTCAGCAAGCGAAAATTAGATGGTGGATTTGAGATCCGCCGATCCTCTTGATCCTGATGCATACTCTATGATACTCAGACAGATAGCAGGGAACCAACGACAGAGAAGAAGAAATTCAAATCCGTCCTGGGGCAGGAAAGAAAAAGGAGGAAAACCATGGGAAAGCATTTCGTTCTTATTCACGGTGCATGGCATGGGGGTTGGTGTTGGGATGGGGTAATAGAGGAACTGAAACGTGCAGGCCATACAGCTGAGGCCCCTACCATGCCCGGGCACGACCCGGGCGACGACCGTTCCCAGGTAGAATTCGGCGACTATGTCGACAGAATTACCAGTGTGCTGAAGAGGCAAGCAGAGCCGGTTGTCCTTGTCGGCCATTCCAGCGCAGGC
>CAZEGG010000182.1:0-7276 GCA_964511755.1 uncultured Desulfobacteraceae bacterium
GCTTTATGACGGCCCTGCAGGCATATCCATGGGTGCAGAGCCCGTGCATGATGGGCTTCTGAAAACCGCTGGCCCTTGCAAAGTCAGGGTCTGCGTGAAGCTGGAATATGTCCCCCGACAACCTGTACAGGAGCGGCTGGTCAGGGGAAGGAACCGCGTGTTCTTCATAGTCGGGGGGTCTGTCAGGGAACGCCACCGTTTCGGTGGGACCGGGATCGCCTCCGAATCCCCCGTCCTTTCTGCAGAACAGGGTGAAAATATTGGTAAAGAGTTTTCGGCCGTTTGAGTGGTGTGTTTCTGCCTCCGCCACCACCAGGGCCCCCTTGGCCGCACCCTTGTCGAACATGTGGGCGATGTGTCCCTCCGTACTCAGCGTTCCTTCTGTGGGTATGGTGTTGTGGAAAAAGATGTCCTGCTCCCCGTGCAGGATACCGGAAAGATCGGCATTGGAATTCATCCCCACTTCGGCCAGGAATTCGAACACGCTGGCAATGGAAAAGCTGGGGATCACTTTGAGGTTCTGCTCAAAACAGTACTCAAGTTCATCAAAACCCGCGCCGACACCCAGGGCATACAGGACCACGTCCTTCCAGGTATAGTCTTTTTTTACCGGGCCGAGGGGTTTGCCGACGGCTTCCAGGTTTAAGGCCATGTTCTTCCCTCCTTGTTCATCCTGGTATCTTCTCTAGCTCTCCAGCGTCCGGAGCATAACATACTGCTTGAGCATCGGTGTCTACGTTGATCTCAGGCCCAGGATCTGTCTGGCCTCCGAGGGGCTCGCAATATCGCGGCCCACGTCCCGGACGATACGCGCCAGGGCCTCGATGAGCACACCGTTATTTTCGGCCTTCTCACCGTTCGGCAGGTAGAAGGTGTCTTCCAGTCCGGTCCTCACGTTTCCACCCAGTTCAACGCATCTCCGGTGGAGATCCCAGACCTCTTTCCTCCCGATGGCAATCACCTGGTAGTGTGCGTTCTCGGGCATCTCCTCGATCAGGAGAGGAAGCCATCCGGGCTTTGCCGGCATACCGCTCGCAACGCCCATGACCAGGGAAATATGGGCATTTCCCTGGAACATGCCGTTCTTCTTGAAGAGCCCGACGCTCCTGACGATACCCGAGTCAAAGCACTCGAACTCTGGAACGATTTCGTTGGGTTTCATCACCCGGAGGAATCCTTCTATTTTTTCCACCGGGTTGTCAAAAAGGGTTGGGGGCCAGGCCCAGGATCCGTTGGATCGGAGTTTCAGGTAATTAAGAGAGCCGGCGTTGCACGCCGCCATCTCGGGTTTGAATCTCTCGAGGCATGTCGCCGGACCGGATATATCGGGTCCCACGACTCCCGTACTCATACAGATGATGATTTCCGGCACCCGGTCTTTTATGGCGGCAAGAATGGCGCCGACCGTCTCAAGATCCCAGGAAGGAAGGTGACCTTTCCCTTTTCCCTGGTTCCTGAAATGACAATGGACAATGGATGCCCCTGCGTTGAACGCCTGGGCCGCGTGTTCCGCCATTTCCTCGGGTGTGACAGGCACATGGTGCACTGCGGGGTCGGTGAGCACTCCCGTCAGGGCACAGGTGATGACCGCTTTTGAATGCATTTTTTCCTCCCTACGCTCCTTTGAAGGCGCCCTTACGTTTCTGCTTGTATGCCGATATTGCCTCGAAGAGGTCTTCCGAGGGAAGGATCATGCACGACCGCGCTGCATTGTACCGGAGGGATTCCTCTAAAGCGGCGTGGTCGTCAAAGAGCATGACATCCTTGGCGCCCTGCACAGCAAGCGGTGGGTTTGCGGCTATTTCTCCGGCTATGTTGCGTGCTTCGACGAGCAGCGTTTCTTTGTCGGGGTAGACATGATTCACCAGTTGCATTGAGCGCGCCCTGGCGGCATCAAATCTGTGGGCCCTGAAAGCGATTTCCCTCGCGTGTCCGGACCCCACGATTTTCGGGAGCCGCTGAAGCCCGCCCACGTCCGTGATGATGGCGAGTTTTGCCTCCGGCAGGGCGAACCGGGCATCGGCCGAACACAGTCTCATATCGCAGCAGAGAACAAGTTCGAGACCGGCTCCCAGGCAGTGGCTGTGGATGACTGCAATGGTTGGTTGCGGAAGGCACTCCAGCCGGGTATGGATCGCCTGGAGATTTCTGATTATTTCGAAGAGACTTCTTTTTTGCGCAGCTCCCGGTGTGCCTCCCATAATGCGCGCCAGTTCGTTGTCGGGACTCAGGTCCAGGCCGGCGCAGAAAGATGCGCCCTCTCCCTGGAGAAGAACGACCCTCGCCTCCCTGTCCTTCTCTGCCGAACCTATGGCATCATCGAGGGCCTTCCACATGGCCAGGGTCAAGGCATTCCGCTTTTCGGGTCTCTTGAGGGTAATAAAACCTGTGTGGCCTTCCCTTTCATAAGTGACGAGGGTTGCTTTCCCTGAGTTCTTATCGGGCATAGGTCCTGTCTCCTCATGTCTGCTTATTCATAGAAGTCTTGATTTTCCGGTTATCCTCCGATCTTGCCCCGAGGGCCCCCCATGCTTCTCCCCCCGCGGAAAGAGAATCAGTGGCGGAGAATGAGGCGCCGGGAAGGTCACCTCCGTGACGTTGCGCCCTCTGTCCCGTGCATTTCGTCTTGCGCATGCTCTCCAAATGAAGGAGGCCATGGCAATGGACGAAGGACGCCCCCTCAATAAGTGACGGAGGGAAAGAGCTTCCGGTCGGTGTGGGGCAGAAAGAGGGCTGCTATGTATTCGTCCATGAATGGCTGGTAATTGGAAAGTTCAATGTTTGTCATGGATCTCGAAATGTTCATGCACTTTTCAAGGGCGTTTTCAGAGAGCAGCGACATGCGTGCCCCGGTCAGGGAACTGTTCCCGATGAACTGGATCTTTTCCCGGGGGATGTCGGGCAGGAGGCCGATGGATACCGCCTTCGGGATGTTCAAAAAGTTCCCGAACCCGCCTGCCACGTAGAACGTATCAATCTGGTCAAAGGAGAGACCGATGTAATCCACCAGGGATTTGATGGCCGCGAAGACCGCACCCTTTGATTTCATGAGGTTATCGATGTCTGATTCGGTGATGACCACGGGCTCTCCCGTTTCCGTTTCTTCACCATACGCAATGGTGTACTGGGGGATGTCGTCTTCCACGGCCAGGCGGTCGTCCTTCAGGGTGCGGTGAAACTTGCCGTCGGCACCGATGATCCCGTTTCTCACCAGTTCATGAATAGAGTCGATAAGGCCGGATCCGCAAATGCCGCGGGCGGGCGCCTTTCCGATGGTCTGATAGTTGACCTTCCCGTTCGCGATTTCGATCTTTTCAATGGCGCCTTTTATGGCCCGCATGCCGCATCGGGTGCCGCCGCCTTCAAAAGCAGGGCCCGCGGAGGCGGAACAGCACACAAGCCATTCGTTATTTCCGATGGCTATCTCTCCGTTGGTCCCGATATCGATGAGACCCTTCACCTCCGGGTGATCTGCAATGCCGCATGACATGACGCCGGCGACGATGTCTCCTCCCACGTAAGAGGCCACGCTGGGAATGGTCTCAAGGAAGCCATTGGGGCTGATACGGATCCCGAGATCCTTTGCCGGGACCTGGGGGTACTCATCGGCCGTGGGCACGTACGGTTCCAGACGGATTGAACAGGGGGTGAGGCCGAGCAGAAAATGACTCATGGTCGTGTTTCCTGCCGCCACGATGGCATTGATATCATCTCTCAGGACGTTGGTTTTCTCTGCCAGCTTCTCAATGAGTTGGTTGATATTCTTTATGATGGCTTCATGCAGGGGATCCAGGCCTCCCCTGCCGCACGCAAAAATCATCCTGGAAATAACATCCTCTCCATAGCTCGCCTGGAGATTGTGGGAGCCCTCAACCCCAAGGACCTCCTTGGAATGGATGTCAATGAGCTGGATGACAACGGTGGTGGTACCCACGTCGACTGCCACACCATAATTCCGAGTGGTCGTATCGAGAGGTTCGATCCTCTGGATTCGATAGCGATCTCTGTCTTTTGCCACCGTGACGGTGACTTTCCAGTCGCTGTCCCGGAGCTTTTCAGACAGCCCTTTCAGGCATTCCAGGTGGATATCATATGAGTGCCAGCCGAGCTTCCGCCGCAATTCCCGGGATATCCGTTCGATATCCGCAATGTTGTCCTCCAGCGTTGGCGGCGGTAATTCCAGGAATATCTTTCGAACCAGGGGCTTGTCTTCCTCTGACCGGGAAATCGCGGCCGCTTCCCCGGTCATGATCTGCGCATCCTCCATTCTGGTTTCCGGGGGGATGAAGATATCCAGGTCGTCATGAATCTCGGTCTGGCAGGCCAGGACGTATCCTGATGCTATCTCGTCATCAGATAATAGTCCCAGGGCGTGTTCTTCGGCCTCGGCTGTTCCAGCCGTCACCTGGACCTTGCACCCGCCGCAGACCCCTTCGCCCCCGCAGAGGTTGTTGATAAACACCTCGGCTTGCTGGGCGGCCTCCGCAATTCTGGTCCCTTCTTCAACGTCCACGGATTTTTCATCAGGAAAGAACGTGACTGTAAATTTCCCCATCTGCAGTTTTCTCCCTGGTAGAACGACATCCCTGGTAAGAAACGGTCGTTGATCAGTCGATCAATTGATACATGCTTCTATAGCATGGCACCTGAAAATAGGAAACTATATTTTCCTCCCGGGTGATGAACTTTTACAGGACCCGAAAGACTTCAAGGTCGCCCGATCGGGCTGCATTTGCCGCCTCGACGGCATCCGGCGATCCCAGGATCTTCACGGTCCCTTCCCGATCCATTTCCGCGAGAAAATCGGCAAATGCAGCGAAATCCCGTGCGGATGTTCCAAGGATCTCTTCCCGCATCTGTTGGCGTTCTGTTTCTGAATCTCCGCAAAGATGCCGGATCATCGAGGTATACCCCTTTGCGTCCGGAAGCAGATGGGTGTCCACGTCACCGATCGCGCCGATGATGCTTTTCACCCGTTCTTCGTCAGTGAGATCGAGTTCTTTCAGAAAACCTGCCGTTCGGTCGAAGGTCTCGAGGGTTTTGAGGATGTTCGGATCACGATAGGAGACAAAAGTCAGGATACCCGAGAGACGGTCAAGCATGCAAAAGGCTCCATAGGCGCCCCCCTGGACGCGGACCTGTTCCCAGAGCCATCCGGTGCGCAGGTAGCGGCTGATCACCAGGGCCGAACCGTGAAAACGGTAGCCGAGGGCGTAGAGATCAGTTCCTTTTCCCACGTAGTTTACCTGCGAAGGAATAGTCATCCCTTCAAAACGGGGATGTTCGGTAAGCGTCCATGGTTCCGTTTTCCTCTCCCCGTCCGGCAGTTCGTCAAGGAAAGCGCGGATATCCGCTGCCAGGGCAGGCCGGCTTTTGTCATCCACTGTCACATTCACGAACATATTCCGGGTGCTCACCAGCGTCTCCCGCATGGCCTCGATCGTGGCGAGGACGCCGGCCCAGTCTTCTTCAATCCGCCGGATAAGGTCCCGCAGGAAAAAGAGGTAACTTATCCCTCCCATTTGTTCTGCGGCCCAGTGCGCCTCGTTGTAATGGGAGCGAAGCCGCAGGGTTACGACCTGGTGGCCTTGCGGGATCAGGGCCCGTTCCGCTGAGGCCTTTTCCTCAAGCGCCATTTGCCTGAAACGCTCCCGGTTATCCAGGCGGACCGTCAGGAGAACATCCCGCAGGATATCCAGCAGTTCGCCTGCCCGGGGAACCATAGCTTTACCCCGCAGGAACAGCCGAGCCACGGAAGCCTCGTCTGCCCGGTGGCTCGAGGTGAAAGGCGTCGGCACAATTCCGCCCGTGCTCCGGCTTATGCGCTGGGTCAGTCTGACAAAATCCTCCTTTTCGGTCCCCATTTCAAGGAGGGCGCGTCCGAAAAGAGGGACATACGGGAGATACCCTTCGCCAAGGGAGTGAAGATCCATTCCCACATCCAGATAGGCAATACCGTTGGTAAACAGGTCGTGAAACAGAAGCGGAGTTCCTTTGTGTTCCAGTTCCTCAAGGGGAATGATCTTGTTCTTCCGGTCAAGGTCCTCCAGCTTCAGCCGCGGGATAGTGGCGAGCGCTTCCGCAGAATCGGGCGTTCCCTGGATGCGTTTGAGTTCCCTGGTCTCTTCCACGATTTCCCTGACGCGATCCGCACCCATCTTGGACCGGATTTCCCCAAGCCTCTGTCTTTCCTCGGCAACTTCTTTCTCATGCAAGCCGGGGTCGGGTTCAAGGACAAGGGTGGTCCTGTGGGTGTTGTTCAACAGGAGACGCTGTATCCGGGATTCGAAAAACCGCGGATCTTTCCGCAGCCGGGCTTTGATTTCCTCCAAAGGCCTCTCAAATGCGAGGAGGGCTACAGGGTCATCGTCGTACAACCAGGAGGTCAGGGATCTCAACATCAAGAGGAGTCCCCGCGGAAACCGGCCTGTGTTGTTTTCCCGCAGGCGGAATTCAATAGTGTTCAAAGCCGCTTCAACGGTGTTCGGATCGATTCCCCGTTTCGCGAGTTCTTCAAGGGTCTCAAAGATGATATGTTCCGCCCTGTCTGCGTCCTTCATTTCGATTCCCTTGAGCCCGGTCGAGAAATAGAGCTGACGCAGTTCATCGCCCAGGCCTTCACCGGCCAGGTCCTCCCCCAGACCCGAATCGGTCAGCGCCTTTCTCAGAGGCGAGGCGGGCATCCCCAGAAGAATGTACTCTATGATCCTGAGAGAGAAATTGCTGTCCACTTCACTTGTCTCTCCCATTGCCCAGTTCACGGTGATCATCCCCTTGGATCTTTCCGGTCCTTCCTCCGGCGCCATGAAAGGACGTCTCACCCGCCGCGGCGCCTGAAAAGGGGGTTGGAGGGAAACAGGAGAGAGAATCTCGGCATATTCAAAGTCCCTGAGATACCCGTCTGCGATCCTGAGCCGCTGCTCAGGGTCATCATTCCCGTAAAAGTAGATCCGGGCGTTGGAGGGATGGTAGTACCGGGCGTGGAATGCCGTGAACTGCTCAAAAGAGAGTTTCGGAATTTCCGTTGGGTCTCCTCCTGAGTCCAGACCATACGGGTTGTCGGGAAAAAGCGACTGGAGAATGTACCTGGAGAGGACCTGTTCGGGAGAAGAATAGGCGCCTTTCATTTCACTGAACACGACGCCCTTGTACGCCATGAGATCATCGGGACCCTGCAGGTCATAATGCCACCCTTCCTGTTCAAGAACATGGCGCGTAAGCCGGGGATAAAAAACCGCATCCAGGTACACATCGATCAGGTTATAGAAATCCGTCA
>CAZEGG010000183.1:0-7257 GCA_964511755.1 uncultured Desulfobacteraceae bacterium
GGCTGGGTCACACTGGACAACACATCCGGCATGATCTTTAAGGATGCCCACACAAAGCTGGTCGCGGGTTCACTCCATCGCGCCCCTCCTCCCCCCGGAGTGATGCTGGAGCAGGCCGTAGGCAGGAAGGCAGCGGCTGCAAAACAGCCGCAGGTCCAGCAGCGGGCCCTGTTTGAGTATCACCTGTACGACGTCAAGCGCCCGCTCACCATCCAGAACAACCAGACCAAGCAGATTCAATTCGTTTTCTGCCACCGCATTCCTGTAAAGAAACGCTTTGTCCTGGACAGCAGGAGCAGTTATACGTGGAGTCGTGACAACCGGCAGAAGGGAAAAGCGGAGATACAGATCCGTTTCGTGAATGACCAAGAATCGGGCATGGGTATTCCCTTGCCTGCCGGTGTCTGCCGTCTGTACAAATCCGATGTGGATGATTCTCAACAGCTCATCGGCGAGGACAGGATAGACCATACCCCAAGGGATGAAAGCATCACCCTGACGGCCGGACGGGCCTTCGACGTGGTGGGAGAGCGGGTAAAGACCGCGCAGGAAATACTGGGGAAACGGTCCCGAAAGGAGAGCTGGCGTGTTGAAGTCAAAAACCACAAGCAGGAAAAGGTATCGGTCCATGTCCTGGAAAGGCTGAACGCCTGGAGCGAATCGGAGATCGTAAGCGAAAGCCGGCCCCATTCCAAAAAAACCGCTGATACGATCGAATATGTGGTGGAGGTCCCCGAGGGGGGAAAGGCTGAAGTCACCTATACGGTCGTCTATCGCTGGTAAGGAAAGCGGCTCAGGAGTAAATTTCTCTCACCGTGTCCGCAAACCAGGGAGGCTTCTGGAGAATCACATAGATGAGGATCAGTCCCACAATGGGAATGGGGATAAGCACATCCACGATGCACAGAGCTATGAGCCCTATGAGGCATTTTGTCTTCAAGGTCATGGGGGAACTCCTTATCTCAGCCGCGCGTTGAGCGCTTCCACCCTCTCCAGTACCGGGGGATGCGAATAGTTCAGGAACACGTAAAAGGGGTGGGGAAGAAGATTCGACAGGTTATGAACAGACAGTTTTTTCAGGGCGGTCGCGAATGACCCGGGGTCCCCCGTGG
Organism: uncultured Desulfobacteraceae bacterium; assembly: GCA_964511755.1. GTDB lineage: Bacteria > Desulfobacterota > DSM-4660 > Desulfatiglandales > Desulfatiglandaceae > B46-G9. The sequence goes on from CAZEGG010000183.1 coordinate 1,113, forward strand.
TTTCAACGGCGAAACGATCTGCCGCTCTTTCGTTTCTTCGAGACCACCCTTTCATGAATATCCCCGCCAACAGGTCCAGCGGCGAATACAGGATCGCGAAGAAAACCAGCCCGCCATAGACAGAGGCCCTGCTCACATAGAAGGCATCAAAGAGACCCTGGTACGAAATGAACAGGGAAAAGAGGAACAGCATGAGGCCGGTCTGGAGGACCCCCAGGAGGATCATCTTCAGGATGTGCTTCTTCTTGTAATGCCCCATTTCATGTGCCAGGACCCCCACAAGCTCCTGAACGGAATGCCGCTCCACCAGGGTGTCAAACAGGACAATGCGCCGGTGTTTTCCGAATCCGGTGAAAAAGGCATTGGACTTGCCGGAGCGCTTCGAACCATCCATGACGTAAATATTTTCCAGGGGGAAATCAATGGACCGGGCATAGTCGAGGATCGCGGACCGGAGTTCGCCCGGGTCGAGCGGGGTGAACTTGTTGAAAAGGGGCATGATCCAGGTGGGAGCTATGAACGTGACTCCCAGCATGAAAAGGGTCACCGCGATCCAGCAATAGACCCATGCCGAAGCCCCTGCATACTGGAAAAGGGCCAGGACGCCCGAAACAAGAGGCACTCCCAGGACGAGGACCAGGAGTATCTCTTTCAGCATATCCAGACAGAACACCCGCCAGGTGGTCCTGTTGAATCCGAATCTCTCCTCGATGACAAATGTCCCGTAGACTCTGAAGGGCAGGGAAAGAACCCCCTTGAGCACTGCGAGGGTGCCGATGAACAGGAGCCCCGTCAGAAGGGGCCCCCGGTGAAAAGAGCGGACCCACTGATCAAGGAGCGGAAACCCTTTCCCGAACCAGAAAAGCAGGAGCACAAAGAGACCGAACCCGGATGAAACCCACTCGAACCGGGTATTCGCCCGCAAATACTCCTGTGATTTTCCATAGCGGTCCTCGTCGTAGATCCCTTCGAAGGCGGCCGGGAGTTCGTCACGAAGCACCCGCAGGTTCAGGATATCAGCGAATGTGTGCAGGAAAAAGTCTGCAAAAAGGGCTATCAGGATAATGACGACGATGATATCAGGCATTTTCCGTGTGGTCTCCTGCCATTATTCTACTATGTCTCCCGTCTGCGGGCAAGCGCAACCAGGCTGAAAGGACCCGGGTACAGGGCCTTTCGCTGGCACCTATCTTGCATTGGGCATAAGAGGCACATCACGTACCACCTATCATGGAAGAGAGAGGAATGTGAGCACGATGGAAACAACCACCGCCAACCTCCTGAATCAGCTGGAATCAGGCAGAGGTCTTCCCGTTCTCTCTCCGGTCGCAATCCAATTGGTGGAACTGGCATCGGATGACAGGTCATCGGCCCGGGACCTCGTCAACCTGATCGAAAAAGACCCTTCCCTGGTGTCGCGCCTCCTTAAACTGGCAAACAATGTTTTCTACCACACCGCCGTGCCCATTTCCACCCCGACCCAGGCGGTCGTAAGGGTGGGCTTTGATCGTCTCAGGGTCATGGCCCTTTCGATCTCCCTGCGGGATACCTTTCCCCTGGGCAAAGTCGGCCCTCTGGATTACGAGAAATTCTGGAGAACGTCGCTCTATCGCGCCTTCCTATGCAAGTCCCTCGCTTCATCCCTGGAATGCGCCCATCCCGAAGAGGCATTCGTCGCAGGACTCCTCATGGAAATCGGCATCCTCCTTTTCTTTGAAATGTTCATCAAGGATAAGGATGAAGAGGCTCCTCTGGACCTGAAGCCTCTCAAGGACCTCCTCGCCTGGGAGCAGAAGAATTTCGGCGTGGACCACCGGCAGATGGGGCGTGCAGCCCTTGTTTACTGGAGGTTTCCTGCGTCCATCATCGAATGCCAGGGGGATCCGTCTTCGGGCGCGCAGGAGGGAACCCCATCCGGACTCTGCAAAATCTGTGAGCTCGCAGCAAGCTGGGCACAGATCCTCATCGCGGGATCTTCAGGGTTTCATGTCATTTTCGAGCAGGCCGAACAGGAACTTGACCTGGGACAAGAGGTGGTAAACGAGATCCTGATGCAGGCTTTCACGCAGGTGGACGAGGCGGCCGCCCAGTTCCAGCTGGAATCGAAAAAGGAAAAGGACCTGCTTTTGCTCATGGAAATGGCAAACAAGACCCTGAGCCGTATCTCTGAACGCATCCCGGAAACCCCTTTTTGCCCCGCGGGGGAATATCTTCCATCCCTTGCCTCCGTTCCCCGGAAAGATCGTGCCATACAGTATACGCTCCAGGCTGTTGTCCACGAGATCCGAAATCCCCTGACGGCCGTGGGCGGGTTCGCGCGGAAACTGGCAGAAGCCCTTGACCCTGTTTCAGAGGGAGGGAAATACGCCCACTTCATCGTCAGCGAAGCGGAGCGGCTTGAAAAAATCCTTGCCGAGGTGACAAAAGCGCCCGACGTCCAGGAATCGTAAGTGCTGATTTGCCGCGGGTGACCTACTTTTCCGTAATTGTCTCCCTGATCTTGTGGCCGAAGTGCCTGCCGGCATCTTCCACGTATCCCAGTATCCTGTCTCCGGGTCTGAGCCGAACCACTGAAATAGGTTCTCCTTTCTGTCCCACCAGTCGAATGGTTTCTGCATTCTGAACAATGGTATTTACCGGTCCGGCTGGAGTCGCGGCCTGGATGAGAAGCAGGGGCCTCCGCTCGATCTTCACCCTTCCTACCACAAGTGATGCGGTTTCTCCTTTGGAGTTGACGCCCAGCACGGAATCACCCGCCTCCAGCTCGGACAGATACCGTGTTTTTCCCCCCGGCGCCATGACATAGGCATGAACAGGTCCTGCGTTTACCCGGAAAGGCCTCAGTGCAACGTACGGATTTTTGACGCTCTCCGAGTGGATCAGGAAGAAGCCCCGGCTGCTGTTCCCCACCAGCAGACCTTCCCTCTGCTTCATCATGGTGCAGGTATCCACGCACACCCGGTCTCCCATTCCTGCCGGACGGACGGCGGCAATTTCCAGTTCGATCAGTCCGAGCTTTTCCCGGCTGTTCCTGGCCTCTCGGATGATCTCCCGAACTTTCCCGGGATCGGTGTTCCTCACGACGACGCCGTCAACTCCTTTTTCGAGAATTCCAACAGCAATTCCTGCCTCGTCGAGATTCTCGACTTCCACAAAGATATTGCTTGTCCTTGCCAGGAGATTTTCCAGAGGAATGATGGTCCAGTCGACGGTTTTCACCACGACTTTCTTCTCTTTGCTCAGTTCGACGATCTTTTCTTCATCCTCAGCGGACTGGATTTCCACCCGGACCACCTCTTTTCCCCACCTGAGGTCGCCCTTCTCGGAAACGGTCTTTATCAACCCGAGTTCTTTAACGCCTTCCTCCTTCGCGGCGGGCACAATCACCGCATCAGCCCCTGCCTCCAGGGCGACTGTAACCAGTTCCTTCTTCCATGGGTCTGCATTTACCCACACCTCTTTCATAATTCTCTTTCCTCCCTGCCGAAAAAACCGGTGAACGGTTCCAGAAGTTCTTCAAATGCCTGCCGGTTTCCATGGCTGATGATCCGCTTCAGCCGCTCGCATGATGCCAGGTAGATTTCAATGAAATCGCCGGTGAAGTGGTTGTCCATCAGAAGAGAGCCGAAAAGTCCGGACGGCTGGTCCAGCATGGCCCTGATGCGGTCCAGACGCCGTCTGAATGTATGCGTGGAGCACTGATACAGCTCTTTCATGCCGTAGCCGGAATCTCTTATACAGAGGGCCAGAGCCAGGGTACTGAAATGGTTGACCCCCTGGATCAGCCCCATCATCCGATCATGAGCTTCCGGTTCAAGGAATACAACCCTGATCCCACCCTTGCGAAAAATGTCGGTGATCCAGACTCGCCCTTCCTCGCCCCTGCCCGGACACACGACAATCCCCATATCAGCGCTCTTGGGTGCAGGACCGAAAAGGGGATGAAGTCCGACCACCTGGGACCGGGAATACCTGAGCATGGCCTCCATCGGCGCCTTTTTGACGGAGGTGAGGTCCATGAGGAGCCCGTCTTTCGGCATCAGGGGGCCGATTTCCTGAATGACCCGGAGAGTTGCCGCAATAGGGACCGAGACAACGACAATCCTGCATTGCTGGGCCATCTCCCGGAGTGAGGGGCTCGTGCTGCGTCCCGTGTACACTACCTCCAGACCGTGCTCTTCCAGTAATCGGCCAAACCATGCACCCATCCTGCCTTTGCCCCCGATGATGCCCACCTTTGACCGGCTCAACTTCATGACTCATCTCCCGCAGGGTAGGAACCCAGCCGTTTGACAAAGGCACAACACTTTTCCATTTCCTTCAGCCCTCCGGAGATGTTTTCGTCCAGTTCGTGGCCCTCAATATCCACATAGAAGAGATATTCCCAGTTCCTCTGCCTGCCCGGTCTCGATTCAATCCGCGTCATGTTGATGTCCCTCCGGGCAAGCGGCTCCAGTGCCCGCAAGAGTGATCCCGCCTTGTGCTGCACAGAGAACAGGACGGAGGTCTTGTCCTTTGAGGAGGGACCCGGGCTGGTCTTTCCCATGACCACGAACCGGGTCACATTCCCAGGATTATCCTCGATACTCTCCTCCAGTATCCGGAGGCCATAGGAAGACGCAGCCTGTTTGCTGCCGATTGCACAGACCCCCGCTTCTTGAACGGCGAGCTTTGCCGCCGCGGACGTGCTCTCCATCCCTTTGATCCGGGCGTGCGGGAGATGTGTCTTGAGCCACGACCGACACTGAGCCAGGGCCATGGCATGAGAACAGACGCAGGTGGTTTTTCCTCTCTCCTCCTCATTCCCCAGCAGGTTGTGCCGGATTCTCAGGAAAATCTCGGCCCCTATTTTCAGATCATACCTTGAGAAAAGATCCAGGGTGGTGCTCACCGATCCGGCGGAGGAGTTCTCCACGGGAACGATTCCTAGCCGACATGTGTCGTTCTCCACCAGAGAAAAAACATCTTCGATGCTCTCCACCCCGCGCAGCGTTGCTGAACTACCGAAAAAGGAGGCAGCCGCTTCGTGGCAAAAGCTCCCTTCAGGCCCCAAGTAGGCAAAAGACTCGGCTTGCTGCAGATTGCGGGCTGCCGAGATGATCTCCCTGAAAATGCGCCTCACCGCATCAGGGTTGAGGGATCCCTGATTGCCGGAGGTCAACCGCCGGAGGACCTCCTGCTCCCGCGCAGAGTCGAATACCTCAATGCCGAGGTTTCTCTTCTGTCTCCCGATTTGAAAGGCAATCTCCTGCCGTTCGCAAAGAAGAGACAGGATGTGGACGTCTATTCCGTCGATATCCTCCCGGAGCTTTTCAAGCAGCGATATGTCTCTTACGCCAAATGCCTGCTGATTCATGTTCCCCTCCGGCGATATGGTTTAGTACATCAAGGGCTTCTTCCACGCTCGCCCTCCTGTGGACGATCATTGCAAGGGCCGCCACCATGCCGGTCGGGTCCCTGTGTTGGAAGACGTTTCGTCCGATGGAAGTCCCTGCAGCACCCGCATCCATTGCCCCTTTGACCATCTCCAGTACTGCCCGGTCGGATTCCATTTTGGGTCCTCCTGCGATGATCACCGGGATGTGGCAGCCGTCCACCACCTTCATGAATGATTCCGGGTCCCCGGTGTAGGATACCTTGACCACATCGGCCCCAAGTTCAGCCCCCAGCCTGGCGGCATGTCCAATGGCGTCAGGGTCATACTCATCACTGATTTTCTCACCTCTCGGGTAGATCATGGCAAGGAGCGGCATGCCCCATTCTGCTGCCGTCTCCGCAGTGCGGGCCAGATCGGCAAGCATTTCTTTCTCGTGGCCGTTTCCGATATTCACATGGACCGATACGCCGTCCGCTCCGAGTTTTATGGCCTCCTCCACCGTGCATACCAGGGTCTTTGCGTTCGGCTCGGGAGAGAGAGATGTGCTCCCGGAGAGGTGCACAATCAACCCCATGTCCGGGCCGCTCCTTCTGTGACCCCGCGCCACCACGCCTTTATGCACGACGACGCCATTGGCCCCGCCGTTTGCCACCTGGCTCATGGCCTCTTTCATGTTGGTAATACCCATGATGGGTCCGTTGCTGACCCCGTGATCCATGGGAACGATAACCGCCTTCCCTGTCTCGCGGCTGATGATCCTTTCCAGCC
>CAZEGG010000184.1:0-7249 GCA_964511755.1 uncultured Desulfobacteraceae bacterium
GTACTGCGAGGGCCCAAGAAACCTACACGCTCCCCGGCCGCCTTGCTGAGCACCTGTCTCCGCCGCAAGCGTGAGGCACCCATCGTGCTCGCAAAAAGATCGCTGTGCCCCTTCACCCCGTCGCCTATGATGCACGGCGCAAGGCCTATTCGTCCGCCAGTGTCAACCAGGCGGCAGCAGTAACCCCCCAGACCAGATTGTAGAAAAACACGAAAAGCGGTGTAAAATCACCCAGGCCGAATCCCAGCAGGCCCTTTCCCGCAACCATCGGGAATATGTACAGGAGCTGGACAAGAGTGGGCCCGAGGCTGAAAAGCACCCCCCGTCCGAGCACGGATCTGCGCAACACCGGCAGGAGAAAAAGTGCACCCCAAATGCCTCCCCATACGAGCCGAGGATACAGCCATGAGGGACTCCAGTGCGGTGCAATCCTGACGCCCAGGAGAGAGGGAACACCTTTTACTCCCAGGAACCAGACGGCGAAGCTGTTCAAGAGTCCTCCGAGACATCCCGAGGCAAAAACCAGACTGAGCTTGGTTACAAGTCTCTTCATAGCATCCTCCTGGTTCGTAAATATGGATCAGGCCGCAAGGGCATAACCTCTTTGGTAAGTTCCGGGACATCTTACAGGATCGTTCTCCCGATGTCACCCCTCTTTCCCTTTTTCCTTGACTGACGAACACGAATTCCGTAAGGTTTAAGCAAGTCAGAAGAATTATTTTGTAAAAACATAGACTTAGTTTTCAAGAGCCGTCCAGGCTTTATCCCTTTGGCGTCAGAGCCGGGATTCGAGACCCCAGATAATTCACATGATCATCGTTTTTACTAATCGTTAAAGCTCGCTACCGGGACGCATATGCGATGACCATTCGCAGGATACTGATACTGGCGCCAACCATACTCGCAGCATTTCTCATCCAGTCTTATTTCTGGGTGCCGTCCTACGAGGAACAAACCCGTGGAAATCCTGCAAGGCTCACCGAGTATATTACCGCGTCCATCGGTGACGCGAGCATCCTGAACCCTGCACTCTCTGCCGATACGGCAAGCAGCCAGATTGAATCTCTCGTATTCCAGGGGCTCATTGATCGTGACAAGGACCTGCGGTTCAGGGGGCGCATTGCCAAATCGTGGCATATCTCCGAGGAAGCCTTCTTCTATGTAAATGAAAAGGCGGTGATCCCGGGTGAAGGAATGTTGAACGCCCCGAACCTTTTGCGTTTTCTGGAACGGTCCTGGAAGTCCCCGCCTGCCATTGACAAGCTGAGAGAGTGCCTGCGTCATATCCGGGACATTTCACTGCTGCCCCCGAAAGACTTTTCCGTCACCAGGGAAGAAAAATCAAAGGAAAAGGAGGGGAAATCAAGTAAGATACGATTCGATATCCATGCACCTGCCAGGATCCGCCTGACCCTAGACCGTGTTGACCAGGACCTGTTCCGCACCCTCCGGACCCTCCTTGGTCCGGACTATTTTCGATCCTTCAACCCGACCCCTTTTGTCAAAGCCGTCAATAATCCGAATGAGCAGGATCTCTCGAAATACGCACACGAACTCCTCCCCGCCACGGAGCATAATCCTGTCATCATCTTCCACCTGCGCCCGGGCATCCGTTTTCAGGACGGACATCCTGTGACAGCGGAGGACGTGAAATTTACGTATGAAACCGTCATGGATCCCAAGAACCTTTCTCCCCGGATCTCGGATTATGAGCCCGTAAAGAAAGTTGAGATTATTGATCCCCTGACGGTCAAAATCACGTACAAGCGTCTCTACTCTCCCGCACTGTCAACCTGGGGCATCGGCATCCTGCCCGAACACCTTCTCAACCGGAAGGCCATGAGGGCCGAGGCCGCCAGGCGGGGGGAAAACGCGGACACTTTCTCCGTTCGAATGAGCAACTTCAATCGCCATCCCGTTGGGAGCGGGCCTTTCCGTTTTGAGGAATGGAAGTCGGATCAGTTTATCTCACTCAGGCGTTTCAATGACTACTGGGAAGGACCGCCAAACTACAAGAGCTATTTTTTCCGCATCATTCCCGATTTGCTCACCCAGGAAATGGAGTTCTACGCAGGGACGCTGGACAGCTATGACGTCCAGCCGCAGCAGGTCGCCCGGCTGAAATCAGACCCCAAGTACCAGAGCTTTTCCGGCGTCGCCTTCGGCTATACCTACATCGGGTACAATATGCGGCGGAAACCCTTCGATGATGTCCGGGTCCGCCGTGCCCTGGGGATGGCTATCGATGCAAACCAGATTATCAAGTACGTACTCTACGGCCAGGGCGAACGCATCACCGGGCCGTTCGTGAAACAGACGGATTACTATAACAAGAAGATAAAACCACTCCCCTACGATCTCGCAGGCGCACTCAAGCTCCTCGCAGAAGCAGGATGGCGGAGAGGTAAAGACGGATGGCTTGAAAAGAACGGCAAGAGACTGCAGTTTACGCTGATTACCAACAGCGGAAACGACCTCCGAAAGGCAATCCTGGCCGTCGCCCAGAATTCCTGGAAACAGATCGGGATCGATGTGGCGACCGACATCCTGGAGTGGTCCGTCTTTATCCAGGACAGGGTGGACAAGCATGATTTCGATGCAGTCATCCTCGGCTGGCAGATGGGGATCGAACCGGACTTGTACCAGATTTTTGATTCCAGTCAGACGCACCACTACCAGCTAAACTTCGTGGGTTTCAAAAACAAGGAAGCAGATGATCTCATCATGAAGATCAGGCGGGAATACAATTTCAAAAAACGGGTCGAATACTGCCACAGACTTCATGCAATCATAGCCCGGGAGCAGCCGTATACCTTTTTGTACGTGAGCAAGTGGACGGCCGTCCTCGACAAACGCATCGTGATCAAGGAAGTGGATAAGGACGGAAAAGTCCACTACAGAAAAATCGAACCCACGAAGACCGGCGACTATACCTACTACTTTGACAAATGGATCAAACTCCCCAGGGTACCGAATTTCGCTCAGGGGGGTTGAGAAGGAAGGGAACGGTATCATGTTGACATTCATTGGCCGCAGTCTGATCCAGAAAATGGTGACGCTCTTTTTCGTCTCCATTGTTTCTTTCCTGATCATTCATCTGGCGCCGGGTAAACCCAGTCAGGTCAATCCCCTTAACCCAAAATTCACCCCGCAAATCCTTGAGAGATTCCAAAAGGAATTTCATCTCGATAAACCCCTTTACGTTCAGTACGCGCTCTTCTACAAGGGACTGCTCACGGGAAACATCGTATCCTGGAAAGACAACCGTCCGGTGTTGCGAAAGATCTGGAATCGCTTCCTGAACAGCCTCCCGCTCTTCATTGTGGGCACGCTTCTCACCTGGACTTTGTCCTTTCCCTTAGGTATACGCTCCGCCATCTATCGGGGAGGAATTTTTGACCGGACCGTAACGTTCTTTGCCTACCTTTTGATTTCCATTCCGGGATTTTTCTTCGCCTACATCCTTATCATCTTTGTGGTAACGCGGTTTCATGTCCCGGTTATCGGCATGCGGACCTTCGGTCTGGTAGCGACCTCCTGGATTTCTGCGGGCATGGACAGGGTGTGGCATCTCCTGCTGCCCTCTGTCCTGGGCGCCACGGCCGGAATCGCGATTTTGTCCAGATACGTCAGGAGCCAGATGATGGAGGTGGAGGGACAGGATTACGTGCGCACGGCCGTAGCGAAGGGCCTCCCGCCCGATAAGGTCCACTACAAACATGCCCTCCGGAATGCGCTCCTGCCGTTCGCGACAATGTTCGGACTTATCCTCCCGGGCCTCATCGGCGGTTCCGTGATCATAGAAACGATTTTCTCGTGGCCCGGAATGGGGAGAATGGCCTATGACGCCATCCTTGCCAGAGATTATCCCATTATCCTGACGGTGAACTTTATCTCCGCTGTCCTGGTGCTCGCGGGCACACTGCTCTCCGACATCCTTTATCTTCTGGCAGACCCGAGGATACGGTTATGACGGACCGGACAGGAACCCCATTGACGTGGAACCAGCGTCTCGATGCTCCCTCCCGACCCGCGCAGTCGAGACTCCGGGAATCATGGAATCTCTTCGTCTCAAACCGCCTTGCGATCGCCGGCTTCGTCATATTCCTGGTCTTTTTCTTTCTGGCCATTCTAGGGGTCTTCCTCACTTCCGGAACCCAGCCCGTGTGTGATCCCTCCCTGGTGCGGCTGGAAGAGAAGCTGCGGCCCCCTCTCTCCCGACCCAATGTCAATGTCCTCAGCTCGCAGGAGATTCCTCCCCTGAAAATCTATCTTCTCGGCACCGATGAACTGGGACGCGATGTTTTCTCGAGGATGCTCCAGGGCGCCTGGGTTTCCCTCACCGTCGGGTTCGTCGCCGTGGGCATATCTGTACTCATCGGAGTCTTCATGGGGGGAATGGCAGGCTACTTCGGACAGAACTATGTCAAATCCGGGCATGTTCTCGGGGTTGTGTTGATTGGTGCCGGATTCGCCTTGCTGGGCATGGAAAGATGGACTGCATTCTCGCTCTTTCTCATCGCAGGCGCTGCGGTCTTCTTTTTTTCAGGGGGGTATCTCCGCAGCTGGAGCAGGGGTCCCGGAAACACTTCGTTCCCAGCGGTGCTGCACCTTCCCGTCATGACAGTGGACACCCTGATCATGCGCACCGTGGACATCATGCTCTGTTTTCCGAGCTTTTTTCTTATCCTTACGGTGGTCGCCATCCTGCCCGCCAGCATGTACAACATCATGATCGTCATCGGATTAACCAGCTGGATGGGGGCCGCGCGATTTGTCCGGGCCGAATTCCTCTCTCTCAGAGAGCAGGATTTCGTCACCGCGGCCAGGGCTCTCGGCGTGGGAAAATTTCGCATCATATTCAGGCACATGATGCCCAACGCCCTTGGACCGGTACTCGTGTCCGCCACGATCGGCATAGCATCAGCCATCCTGACGGAGGCGGGCCTGAGCTTTCTCGGGTTCGGCGTGCCGCCCCCGCATGCCACCTGGGGGAATATCCTGTCTGACGGCAAGAATTTCATCTTTGATGCGCCGTGGCTGACTTTTATTCCCGGCATCGCCATCCTGATTGTGGTACTCTCCTTCAATCTCTTTGGCGAGGGTCTCCGGGATATCCTGAATCCGAAACTGAGGGAACGGCCCTGATGTCCCCCGCGAACGATATATTGCTTTCGGTGAAAGATCTCGCGGTCTCTTTTCGAAGCGGCGACGGTGTGGCAAGGGCCGTGGACGGGGTTTCATTCGAGATTTGCAAGGGAGAAACGGTATGCATTGTCGGGGAATCCGGCTGCGGCAAGACCGTTTCCGCCCTCAGTATACTGGGGCTTATTCCTTCTCCGCTCGGAGAGATAGTTGCGGGGGAGATCCTCTTTCAAGGACTGAATCTCGTCGGCTTGGATGAAGAAAGACTTCGTGCCATCCGTGGAAAAAAAATAGCAATGGTCTTCCAGGAACCCATTACTTCCCTGAACCCCGTCTTTACCATCGGCGACCAAATTGCGGAAGCCATAGAAATTCACGAATCGCTTCCCAGGGACAAGGTCCACCAGCGGTGCCTGTCGCTCCTGAAGGATGTGGGCATTGCATCGCCGGAGGAGCGGCTTCAGGACTATCCCCACCAGTTGAGCGGGGGACAACGGCAGCGGGTGATGATCGCCATGGCTCTCTCCTGCATGCCGGAACTCCTCATTGCCGATGAGCCCACTACCGCCCTGGATGTGACCGTCCAGTCCCAGATCCTCCAACTCCTGGCTGCGCTGCAGAAGAGGCTCGGCACTTCCATTCTGTACATCACGCATGACCTGGCCGTGGTGAGCCACATAGCCACCAGGATCTACGTCATGTACGCCGGACTGATTGTCGAACAGGCGGCCACGGACACGATATTCAAATCCTCTAAGCACCCCTATACCCAAGGGCTTCTTGCCTCTCTTCCCAGCCGCTTGAAGAAAGGACAGCAGCTCCCAAGCATCCCGGGAACGGTTCCGGATCCCGCACACAGACCCGAGGGATGTCCCTTCCATCCCCGCTGCAGCTTTGCGATTGACTCCTGCAGGGTGGAATTCCCCGAAATGTGCGATTATGGCGGCGGCCATCTGAGCCGCTGCCCGGTCCTCTTCAAAGACGTCTCCGGTGAAGGTGACCGTCCATGACCCCCGACTCCTCATATCCGGGAAACCCTCTCCTTCAGGTGGAAGGTCTCACGAAATATTTCCCCGTGAAAAGAGGTTTCCTCAAGAGAACCTCCGGCTGGATTAAGGCGGTCGACGGCGTGGACTTTGCGGTGGAGCAGGGAAAGACACTCGGCCTGGTGGGAGAGTCCGGGTGCGGAAAATCAACCGTGGCCAGAATGCTTCTCAGGTTGCTCGACGCCGACGGGGGACGGATACTGTACCGGGGAAAGGATATCAATACGTTGTATGGAAATGACGTGAAAAGACTCCGGAAAGAGGTCCAGATTATCTTTCAGGATCCTTTCGGCTCCCTCAATCCGCGAATGAGTGCAGGTCAAGCCGTTGAGGAAGGACTCCGGGCTGTAGGAATCACGGACAGGCAGGAAAGACGGGCGAGGGTCGAGGGACTCCTTGCGCTCGTGGGTTTGAGCGGCGAAAGCTTTGACCGGTATCCCCACGAATTCAGCGGCGGGCAGAGGCAGCGCATCGGCATAGCGAGGGCCCTCAGCGTAGAGCCCTCCCTCATCATCTGCGATGAGCCTGTCTCCGCCCTGGATGTGTCCATCCAGGCGCAGATCCTGAACCTTCTCAAGAATCTCCAGGAAGAATTCGGCCTGTCCTACCTCTTCATATCCCATGACCTCAATGTGGTGGGATACATCAGCGATATGGTGGCGGTGATGTATCTCGGGCACATAATGGAATATGGACCCAGCGACACGCTGTTCGATCACTCGCGTCACCCCTATACCCGCGCACTGCTCTCGTCCGTGCCCGTTCCCGGGGAAACAAAAGAAATCGCCCCGCTCAAAGGTGATGTGCCGAGCCCTCTCAACCCTCCTCCGGGGTGTAAGTTTCAAGGGAGGTGTCCCCTGGTGGAGAAGCGGTGCCGCCAGGAGGAAATTTCTTTTTACCGGGTGGGAGAAGGGCACTTTGCCCGGTGCTGGAAGGCCCCTGCCCTCTGAGTAGTGGCTCTTTTTACCTTGACTTCGGTCAATTATTGTGGAGAATAAAATAACCTCGCTGGGGGATCGTCCAGCGGCAGGACGACGGGTTCTGGCCCCGTTAACCGA
>CAZEGG010000185.1:0-7245 GCA_964511755.1 uncultured Desulfobacteraceae bacterium
GCCCCCTGATAATCTCCACCAGCTTCATCATTGGAACCGGGTTCATGAAATGCATCCCGATAACCAAATCCGGTCTCCGGGTTGCTCTCGCGATCCTGGTGATTGAAATGGAGGACGTGTTTGATGAGAGAATCACCTCTTCCCTGCATTGCCGGTCAAGCTCTTCAAATATCTGCAGCTTGACGCTTTCGTTTTCGGTCGCCGCTTCCACGACGAAGTCTGCTCTTACCATATCCTTGAGGGAGGTGGAGGCTTCGATTGCAGCAAGGATTTCATCTTTCCGTGCATCTGTTATGATCTCCTTTTTTGCCATCCTGGCCAGGCTTTTCTCTATGCTTGAAAAGCCTCTCTCCACGAATTCGTCCTTGACATCATTCATGATGACTTCAAGGCCGCTCATCGCTCCGACTTGTGCGATGCCTGAGCCCATTTGACCTGCACCGACCACACCAAGGGTCTTTATCTCCATTCTTCTACCTCCGGCTGGCGCCATTTTCGCTCCTTTATTCTTTTTTCTCCTGAGAACGGACAATCATTACCGAGCATTGCGCTTTATGGGCAACTCTTTTTGCCACACTCCCAAAAAATACCAGACCCGCTCCGGACAGCCCGTAGGAGCCCAGTATGGCCAGATCCACTGCCTGGTCCTCGAGAAATCGCAGAATTTCAGTGGATACGTGTCCGTCGCGAACAACGAGTTCGGACTCCATACCCTCTCCTATTCTGGCGGCGTATTCCTGCTGCATCCGCTCCTCGATATCCAGGATCACAGACTTATCCGGTTCCGTGGGTATCACCCACTCCGCCTCTGTTAAGAGGGGATTTACAATAGGGGGGAGCACATGCAGGACAAACAGTTTCGCAGAATATTTTTCCGCCATTTCCAGGGCCACGGTGAAAGCCGCCTCGGCATTCCTGGAAAAATCAACACAACAAGCAATCCTCTTCATAGTCATGATGTCATCTTCTCCTGTCCATATGAATAGAAAAAATTCCGATCCACCGTCAGTGCATCATGTCCACCCGACCGCTTTCCTCGCATCCGGATGAAATTTGTCCCTCGATCCGGAGGGGAACGCTGTTCGTGGACTTTATCAGTGTTTTCCTGTACGGTAAGGCCAAGGGCAGCGGCTTCATCCGCCGGACGTCTTCCGCCTTTTATTGGCCTGATACTATATGATGATCGGGAAAAGATCAATGATCTCTTTTTCAGGACTTTGCCTATGGTTAACCAAGATGACATTACGGTATACGAACACCCCAATCCCCAATTGAGGAGTTTCTTCATCAGTGCCTCCACCTTGCCGCCCCGGGTCGAAGTATTTCACAAATCGTCGCTGGATGGTTCCTGGGAAAACATGCAAGGACTGGGGAGCATCGGTTTGCGGATGGCGAAGGAATTACTGGAGATTCCGGGGCTGAAAGAACTCAGGATGCGGCCGGGAGAAATCCTGGTCAAAAAACATCGTGCCGCCGCCTGGCTGGACATTGAGCCGGAAGTCCGAAGAATACTTCAACGGGCCTTGAGGAAACAACAGATTCACCTGGTAACCCGTTGATCCGAAAGAGGGAGCAAAGAAAGGCCTTTTCCATTGACAACAGCTGGCTCCCTTGCCAGAATCGATCGGGGAGATGCTGCAAGGGGCGGGTTACTGACACGCTGCCAACAGCGCACCCTTACCGGAAGAACCGGGAAAACAGGAAAAAAGGAGATACCTTCATGAATCTTGAGTTTATTCAGGCACGCGACCTTCCGGACGCCTGGTTTCAGTGTGTATACAAGCTGCTGGAAACGGGGCACGAATACATCATTGAAAGGGGAAGTTACGAGGGCCAGAAACGCCTCGAATTCGATTACATAACGGTCCATATCAAATACCCCGGAGTCAGGCCTCTCCTGCCAGACATCCCTCCTTCTCTGGGCATCCCGAATCCCGTTGCAGAAGGGTATCTGGAGGAATATCTTCCTTACCTGATGACGTCCGTAAAACAACCCGGTGAAGACTACACCTACGGATGGTATCTGGAGGGTCAGATTGCCGAGGTAATCCGTATGTACAAGGAGGATGGGTATGGAACCAACCAGGCATTCATGACGGTTGGGGACCCTCAATCCATTCACCTGAAGGATCCCCCCTGCCTGCGGGGCATTGATACCCGCATAAAAGACGGGAAACTTCACTTCGTGGTCTATTTCCGTTCGTGGGATCTGTGGAATGGATTTCCGGCGAATCTTGGGGCTATCCAGCTCCTCAAAGAGTATATGGCATCAAGCGTGGGCGTGGAAGACGGAGAAATTATTGCGGCCAGCAAAGGTCTTCACCTGTACGATTACGTATGGGAGTTGGCGAAGCTGAGAACCATGTGTGAAAATCCATCCGCCCTGGCAGCCGGTACGTGTGAAGATGCCGGCCGACCTTAAGGGCTTCGATTCCCCGGAGATAGAACACTGGGCCCTGCAGTGCGGGTTTCCCGCCTATAGAGGACGTCAGATCCACTCCTGGCTTTTCAGACGTCTCGCCGGATCTTTCGAAGACATGAGCGATCTGCCAAAATCCGTTCGGTCCTTTCTCACTCGTGAGGCCACCATGAATCACCTGGCTCTGGTTGATCTTCTGCACTCCGGAGATGAGACCAGGAAGTACGTTTTCGAACTCGCCGATGGCCACAGGATTGAGTCAGTGCTTATTCCGGAACGGGAGCACTGGACCCTCTGCATCTCATCCCAGGTGGGATGCGCCATGGGATGCAGTTTCTGTCTCACCGGGACGCAGGGCCTCAAGCGAAACCTGTCCACCGCCGAAATAGTGGATCAGGTCATTCAGGTCAGACGTTCCATGGAATCACCTGAACGCCTAACCAACGTCGTTCTCATGGGGATGGGAGAACCTCTCGCAAATTATGAGAATGTGATCAAGGCTGTCCGTATTCTGGTGAGTGCAACGGGGATGAATTTCTCCCATCGGAAGGTCACCTTGTCCACAAGCGGTCTGGTCCCGGAGATGATCCGGTTGGGCAGGGACATTACGATCAATCTCGCTGTCTCCCTGAACGCAGCCGATGATGAGACGCGCAGTATGCTGATGCCGGTCAATCGCCGATATCCCCTTGAAGAACTGCTTGATGCGTGCAGGACCTTTCCACTCCCCAACAGACGCATGATTACGTTTGAGTACATTTTGATTAACGATATCAATGACACCAAACGAGATGCCCTTCGTCTTGCCAAACTCCTGTCAGGACTCCGGGCCAAAGTCAATCTGATCCCGTTGAATCCTCATGAGGGTTCCTCTTTTTCCCCGCCGCCCATTGAGAAGATTCTCGCCTTTCAAGAGCAACTCGTCGACAGGCATCTTACCGCCATCATACGGAAGAGCAAGGGACAGGACATCCTCGCCGCATGCGGACAATTGAGCGGAAATCGTTCCCCTGCAATCGACTGAGAGGGTGTTTTTTTCTTGCCATAAAAAATTCCCGTGGGGTAAGCTTTACTATTTTTGGGCAAGGAGTGATTTTCATGATCAAACTCGATTTTTCAAAAGGCAATGGTCTTCTTCCTGCGATCGTACAGGAGCACGGGACAGGGAAGGTGCTCATGTTGGCCTACATAAATGAGACCTCATGGGAAAGGACCCTTGAGACGGGAGAAGCGCACTACTGGAGCCGTTCCCGGCAGGAACTCTGGCATAAGGGAGGCACTTCAGGCCATGTGCAGAGGATAAAGAGCATTTTCGTTGATTGCGATAATGACACGGTGCTTTTCCAGGTTCACCAGGTTGGCGGCGCCGCCTGCCATACCGGGTTCGATACCTGCTTCCATAAGAAGATACACAAGAACGGCGACGTTGACATTGTCGGGAATAAGATATTCGATCCTGAAAGGGTATATAAGAAATGAGAAGATTGAAACTGGGGATTCCAAAAGGAAGCCTCCAAAAGGCCACTATCGGGCTGTTCGAGAAGTCAGGATGGAAAATTACGGTAAACTCCAGGAGTTACTTTCCAGACATAAACGATGACGACATTGAATGCAGCATATGCCGGGCCCAGGAGATGTCGAGGTACGTGGAAAGCGGCACCCTGGACGTCGGACTCACGGGCAAGGACTGGATTGAAGAAAACGAATCGGACGTGATCGTTATGGATGACCTCATTTACTCCAAGGTGAGTCAGAAACCGGCGCGGTGGGTAGTAGCCGTGCCCGCGGATTCCGAGATCAGAGAGTTGCACGACCTCCGGGGAAAGAAGATTGCCACGGAGCTTGTTCACTTTACCGCCCGCTATTTCCGGGAAAGGAACATAGATGTTCAGGTTGAATTCTCATGGGGCGCCACTGAGGGCAAAGTCGTTTCAGGTCTGGCCGACGCCGTGGTGGAAGTGACAGAAACCGGGAGTACCATCAAGGCCCATGGTCTCAAGATCATTCATGAACTCATGCAGACCAATACCCAGGTGATTGCCAATCGCGACGCGTACCAGGACTCCTGGAAGAAAGCAAAGATGGAGGAAATTGTTCTTCTTCTCAAAGGGGCATTACGGGCCGAGAACATGGTGGGGCTCAAAATGAATGTTCCCACCAAGAAGATGGATGAAATTATTGCTCTTCTTCCCTCGTTGAATGCACCGACGGTCGCCGGCCTCTATAATTCGTCATGGGTTTCCGTGGAGGTAGTGGTGGATTCCAGCATCGTGAGGGATCTTATCCCGCAGCTCATAAAGGCAGGAGCCCAGGGGATCATTGAATATCCCCTGAACAAACTCATATGAGAGGCTTAAGGCACAAGATATATCGAAAGCCATCTTCGCCCAAGAACGACTGTTCTATGGAAGCAGGGGAACGGGATGTTCCCGGAGCGGCGCATGTCGGCCCTGGAACAGGACAGTGGAAGGGCCGACATCCGCAGTGAGCGAAGCCAGGGATGGCGAAGCGAACGAAGCGGAGGGAATATGCCGTTCCCCTGCTCACAGGGGTCCTCTTAATAACCTGCTTCCCGAAACAGCGGATTCAATGTCGGAAGATGCAATGAGGATGCGATGGAGACAGTGATAACGAAGAAAGCGCTCACGATCCCCCCGTTTATCGTCATGGAAGTCATGGAACGGGCCCATGAACTCGAAAAAGAGGGACGCCATATCATCCATCTGGAAATAGGAGAGCCGGATTTCGCGACTCCCTCCTGTATCTGTGACGCCGCACGGGAAGCCATGATGCAGGGCCAGACGCACTATACCCACAGCCTGGGTATCCTCCCTCTGAGAGAGGCAATCTGCGCCCATTACCGGGAAAAATACGGGGTCCGCGTGTCGCCTGAACGAGTTATCGTTACCTCGGGAACGTCTCCCGCACTTCTCCTGCTTTTTTGCGCCCTCCTGAACCCCGGGGATGAGATGATTCTCTCTGACCCCCACTACCCCTGCTACCCGAATTACGCCACCTTCCTGGATGCCAGGCCGGTTTTCGTCAAGGGAGAGGAACAAGAGGGTTTCCAGTTGAACCCCGAGGAAATCAAGAAAAAGATCGGTCGCAAAACGAGGGCCGTCCTTATCAACTCACCTGCGAATCCCACAGGCAATCTGCTTTCTCCCGAACGAATCGAGGCTATCGCCAACATGGGACTCCCCGTTATTTCCGACGAGATATACCACGGTCTGGTGTACGGCCGGGAAGAACACACGATCTTGGAGTATACCGACCACGCCTTTGTTCTCAACGGATTTTCGAAACTCTATGCCATGACCGGCTGGAGACTGGGGTATGTCATTGCGCCGCCCAGCTTCGTGCGGCCGCTCCAGAAGCTGCAGCAGAATTTCTTCATATCCGCCGGCAGCATCTCCCAGTGGGGAGGGTTGGCCGCCCTCACGTGCGCTGAAAAGGATGTCATGGGCATGAGAGAAATCTACGATGAGAGAAGACGGTATATGATCAAACGGATCCGGGAACTCGGTTTCGGTCTTCCCGTTGAGCCCGCAGGGGCTTTCTATGTCTTTGCCAACGCAAAAGAGTTCGGGAAGAGCTCCTATGATCTCGCATTTGAAATCCTGGAAAAAGCGGCGGTCGGCGTCAGCCCCGGAATCGACTTTGGAAAGAACGCGGAAGGTTTTCTCAGGTTCTCTTACGCCAATTCACTGGACAATATAAAGGCAGGCCTTGATAGAATCGAAGATTTTTTGTTGCATCGGTGAATGGACGCACGATTTGTAACAAGCGCTTTTCGGCAGGGACAGTATCCTCCTCCCGACAGACCGGAGATTGCCATCGCCGGCCGGTCCAATGTGGGAAAGTCCTCCCTCATCAACACTCTTGTGCGGCGCGGAAGCCTTGCCAGGACGAGCAGCCGCCCCGGCAGGACGCAGTCGATCAATTTCTTCCTGGTAAACACAGCACTCTATCTGGTAGATCTCCCCGGCTACGGCTACGCCAGGGTTCCCGTCAAAATCAAGGCTTCCTGGAAGCAGATGGTGGAAGCATATTTGAACACGAGATCCAACCTGAAGGCGGTGGTTGTCATCCTGGATGTCAGACGGGACCTGTCGCAAGGAGATGACGACCTGCTCCAATGGCTCAGGCACCACAACGTCGCCGCCATTCTTGCGCTCACAAAGGCAGACAAACTCAGCAGGCAGCAGGCGAAAACACAGGCAGACAAGATACTGCGGGCGTGCAAAGCATATGCACCGATAGGGCCGGTCCTCTTTTCTTCAAAAACACGCGAGGGAAGAGAGGAGCTCTGGGAATGCATAGGCAGGACCGCGGGACTTACGATCGCTGGGCTTCAAGACCGTAAGCCTTGATCTTTTTATGGAGATTGCTTCTCTCGATGCCGATGGCTTCGGCGGTCTGGGAGATATTCCAGTCATACTCCCTGAGCTTAGTCTCAAGGAAAACCTTTTCAAACTGATTTTTAGCCTCCTTGAGGGTATCCGACAGGATACGGGGCTCGAATGCCGGTTCCCGTCCCTGACCCTGATTAAAGGGGGAAGGAATATCACTCGCCTCGATCACCATGCCCGGACTCATGATCATCAGTCTCTCCACGAGATTCTTCAACTCGCGAATATTCCCGGGCCACGGATACTTCTTCAGCAGTTCCATGGCACTGCCGCTCATCCGTTTGGGATCGATGTTCGTACTCACTGAAAACTCCGCCAGAAATTCCTCCACGAGCTCGGGGATATCTTCTGCCCGATCCCGGAGAGGAGGCACCTGTATCGGAATGACATTCAGCCGAAAATAGAGATCTTCCC
>CAZEGG010000186.1:0-7223 GCA_964511755.1 uncultured Desulfobacteraceae bacterium
AACCCTCGCTGACAGCTTGGGCTTCTTTGAAGCCGTCCGAAAGGAAAAACTGCTATGGCAACCATTTCGCGAAGGGTTTTCCTGAAGTCCTCAGTGTCGCTCGGCGCAACATTGGCACTGGGAAAATATCTGAACACAAAGGGCGCAGGTTTTACGGATCTGCTGAAACCGGCCCACGCTGGGCAAGGAGCCGCCACAAGCATTATTCCAGTGGTCAGTGATGTGGATGCGCATTCTCAGTGCAGGATGCTGGTGCGGGTCAAGGAAGGAAAGGTTACTGCCTTAGGTGGAGACAGCGCGGGATAAAGTTGATCGTCATCGATCCCGGGATTACCTCCTGCGCCCAAAAGGCCGATATCCACGCCCAGCTGCGGCCGGGCACCGACGGCGCGATAGCCCTGGGCATGCTGCATGTCATCATAAAAGAGGATATCTATGATCACGAGTTTGTCCGCAAATGGACCACGGGCTTTGACGAATTGGCTCGCCATATAGAACAGTATTCCCCTGAGAGAGTGGAGGAGATTACCTGGGTTCCGGCGGATACGATCAGAAACATGGCCCGCATGTATGCCACCACGAAACCCGCGTGTATCAGTCCTCGAAACGCGCTCGACCAGCACACGAACGCATCGATTGCGATCAGAGCGATCGATATCCTCATGGCGATCACCGGAAATCTGGATGTGAAAGGGGGGAACGTCATCATCATACCAATCGTGATGGGCCTCGAGGATATCAAGCTTTTCGAAAAGCTTCCTCCTGAAGCCGCACAAAAAAAACTAGGTGCAGACAAATGTCTTTACTCCAGGATATCAAAAGCATGGCCCTCAGCGCACACGCCCGCATTGTGGGGGGCCATCCTGCATGAAGAGCCCTATCCCGTAAAGGCGATGATGGTGATGGCCTCTAATCCCCTGCTCACCTGTGCCAATTCGAACGTCGTGGAAATGGCTCTTAAAGAACTCGATTTTCTCGCCGTTGCGGACATCTTCATGACCCCGACGGCCCGACTTGCCGACATTGTGCTTCCGGCCTGCACTTTTCTGGAGAAAACCCGTTTCGTGACCTATGACACCCATGCCGATCACTCCTGGAACATGCAGTCCAGGATCGTGTTGAGTCCCAGAGCGGTAGAACCTCTGGAGGAATCATGGTCGGATTGGAAGATCATCTGCGCGCTGGGAAGGAAAATGGGCTACGCGGAGTATTTCCCCTGGAAAACAGAAGAAGAGGCCATTGATCACCTGCTTGGGCCGCTCGGCCTCACCTGCGAGGAACTCAGAGAACACCCGGAGGGTATCATTGTCCCTGTTCCTCCCTTCCTCTATATGAAATTCAAGGGATTCTTCGGAACAATCGTGCGGAAAGCGCTCAAGATCACGGCTTTCAGAAATTATCCGGACATGTACAGGAAATATGAATCAAAAGGATTCATGACGCCGTCAAAGAAGGTGGAGCTTTATTCAAAGCAGCTGGAAAAACTCGGGTACGAGCCTCTGCCGGTGTATCAGGAGCCTGCCGAGAGTCCCGTGTCGCGGCCGGATGTTGCCGGGAAATATCCGACGATACTGATTGCCGGGACGAAACTGGAGATGTATACGCACTCCGAGATGCGGAATATCCCGGGGCTCAGAAAACTGTTCCCGAAAAACCTTTTGGAAATCAATCCCGAGGCTGCCGTCGCAATCGGCGTTGCGGAGGGCGAGGCGGTGAGGATCTCCTCACCACGAGGCGGCGTCGAATGCCAGGCCCATATTACCCGCCGTGTAGACCCGCGCGTGGTTCATCTTTATCACGGGTTTGCGGATTGCAACTGCAACGTCTTGACTGATCACAGAGTCTTTGATCCCATCACTGGATCAACAGGACTGAAATCACTGCTGTGCAGGATCGAAAAGATCTAGAATGGAAACTAGCCGATCGCATCACGCTTCAGAATATCATAATAGGTTATTATGTTGTCCACATACCGGACCGCTTCCCTGCCCCGGCAATAACCGGAACTGCTCTTTTTGTAGTATTTGCGGCGGCAGAGGAGGGGAAGCGCCTCTTTGAGATCGGCCCAGCTGTTGGGATCATTGTGCTGTTCCTTCACTATTTTTTGGGCATCCTGTACATGCCGGTAACCCACATTATAACTGGCAAGAGCCATGAGCAACCTGTCGGGTTCCGGGACGCCCTCAAACTTGTCATATGATTTCTTGAGGTACCGTACGCCCCCCAGGATACTCTGCTCCGGGTCCAGACGGCTCTGGATTCCAACCTCTTTGGCCGTGTCCAGGGTGACCTGCATAAGTCCTCTCACCCCCGTGTAGCTCCTGGCCCTCGGATTAAAATGGGATTCCTGATAAATCATTGCAGCGATAAGGCGCCAGTCAAAGCCATACTTCTTCGCAGCCTTCTGGATTGCATCCCGGTATCTCGGGAGTCGTGTTTCCAGTTTCCTGTAATACCGCTTCAAGTCCACGTAATCAAAGTCTTCCACGTTGGCGAAATATTCAGCGTAAACCCTGTCGAAGGTGCCGTCTTCCTTGATCTTGTTGAAAAATTTATTGATCTGCTTAAGGAGTCTCTTTTCGCCCTTCTTTACCGCCCACGCGAGTTCTGACGGCCTTCCCAACGGAAAAGCGATCCGCGCCTCCGGATAATAACGCCGGTTCAGGAGAGCGATATGGGAATCGGACACTGTAGCCCCGATCTCCTTTTCCGCCACCATCCTGATGAGCTCTCCGGTGGGCATATCATCGAACAGCCTGATCTTGATGTTCAGGCCTTTTGACTTGAGTTGTTTCAACAGCTCTTCATAGGTGGTGCCCCTGCGCACGCACAGGGTTCTGCCTGCCAGATCACTGATTTTTTGCGCAGGGTCGTCCTTGTTCAGGATCACATATTGCTGGACGGGAAGGTAGGGTTCCGAAAAATCCACCCTCTTCAGCCTGGATTTTGTAATGCTCATACTGGCAGCAACAAAATCTCCCTTCCCTTCTTCAAGTCCCCGGGTAAGGCCTTCCCAGGTGGGCGTTACAACCTTTAACTTCACATGCAGATATTCGCTGAAGGCCTTCGCCAGGTCGTATTCAAACCCCATGGGTTCTCCCCGGTATACGTAGTAGCAGTGAGCGTTATTCCTGGTGAGCACGGTTATCTCCCCGGATGCCCGTATCTTCTGCAATGCGTCTTCTCTGCGGGATGATGTAAGGAACAGGGAACCTACGAGGATGCTGATGAAGAATCCAAGGGGGAGCACCACGCCGACGGTCCTTTTTATTTTCCTGAATCTCTTCTTCATCTGACTGTGTGCAGCATCCTTCGGGGGCTGCGTCCGTTGATCTCTCGTGTCCGGAATTTATTCGCGGACACGCGCGAACCGCAAAAATGGATTCTGCTGATCATGGCCATTTATACCATATGAAACTATCTTATGGCAAGTTGCATATTTCTGAGTCAAAATAACCTCTGCCGGCTGATCGCCGGTATTGACACCGCCCTGTACCTCGTATATCGTCACTGCAAAGACGATTCTGCATATAAATCTCTCCACTCTTTACCATCACGCGAACGCTGCCGAAGGAGGCAATAGAACATGAAAACACTTGATGACCTGGTAATCATAGTGAAAGGCGGGGGAGATCTCGCAACAGGGGTGTCGTGGCGGCTTCACCAGTGCGGGTTTAAGGTGCTTGTCACGGAAATTGCGCAACCGTTGGCGGTCCGGAGAAAGGTCTCTTTTTCCGAAGCGGTGTACGACGGCGCAACAGTGGTAGAGGGTGTGAAGGCACTCCTCATTCAGTCGCCCGCCGAGGCCAAAGGAATCTGGGAACAGAATCATGTCCCGGTGCTTGTGGACCCCTCCTGCCGGTGCAGGAATGAGATCAAGCCGGCAGCGTTGATCGATGCGACTCTTGCCAAGAAAAACCTGGGAACCTCCATCAACGACGCGCCTCTGGTCATTGCCCTCGGACCGGGTTTTGAGGCCGGAATAGATGCTCACTTTATTGTGGAAACGAATCGGGGACATCGGCTCGGAAGGCTGCTCCTGACCGGCACAGCCGAGCCGGACACAGGAGTTCCGGGCACTGTCATGGGACACGCCTCCGAAAGGGTGATTCGCGCGTGCGCAGACGGCATGTGGGAAAGCAGCCTGGACATCGGGGACACGGTACGGAAAGGCGACCTGGTGGGTGCGGTAGACGGCAAGCCGGTGAGAGCGTCTATCGACGGTATCATCAGGGGCCTCATACATACGGGCATAGAGGTCGGTGAGGGCCTGAAAATCGGGGACATTGACCCCCGACCGCGACGGGAAAACTGTTTCACCATCTCTGAAAAGGGCCTCGCCATTGCAGGAGGGGTCCTCGAGGGGATACTCAGGACATACGGATTTTCGGGGAGTTAATCCTGGCACGAGAATAACTCATTTCCATTACTGCTTGAGTATCTTCCAAGCAGTGGTTCAAGGGAGGCGGGCTGTGGAGATAAGTACCGAAATAACCGGTACCCCCCTCGAGGAATTTTCTACCCGGATATCCTGGCGGCATACCACCAACTATGCAGCGGCAATTCAGGATTCGAATCCGCGCTACTTCGATGATGAACGTCCGGATGGTCTTCTCGCCCCTCCCATGTTCAGCGTGGCTGTCACCTGGCCTATTCTGGAACGCCTGGGGGAATTTATCAAGATTGATCGATTTCCCCGCGAGATACTGGCCACTCAGGTTCACTACAGTGAACACCTGCGGTTCCATGCTCCCTTGAGACCGGGGAACACGCTGAGAATCAGGGGCAAAATAGCGGCGATCCTGCCGCACAGGGCCGGCACCCATATGATCGTACGGCTGAATGCCGAAGATCAGGATGGAAACCCCATTTTTACGGAACACGTTGGCGGAATGATGCGAGGGGTCCGGTGTATCGGCCCCGCCTCAGGCAGAGAGACGCTGCCCGGAGTCCCTGAATCCCCCGATGCAGCAGAGCCCATTTGGAGTCATCAAGTTCATATCGATCCGTTGCTCACCTACATCTATGATGGGTGTTCAAACATAGTTTTTCCCATTCATACATCTCCGAGATTTGCCCGCCAAGTGGGCTTGCCGGACATCATTCTTCAGGGCACGGCCACCCTGGCCCTCGCATCGCGCGAAATAGTAAACAGAGAAGGCGGCGGGGATCCATCCAGACTGCAGGAAATTTCCTGCCGTTTTACGGGCATGGTTATCCCGGGCACAATGATCACGATCCAGCTCCTCAATTCAATACCAAAAAAAGAATATACGGACCTCTTTTTCCAAGTCCTGAACGACCGGGGGCAGAAGGCCTTGAGCAGAGGATACGCAAGAATAGGCGTTTAATCTTTCCTTAAAGAACCGGTTTTTCCCGGAGGAATTGCGATGACATGGAAAGCCTTGGACCTGACCTGGCATTATGTTGAAAAATGGGCGGCCGAACATCCGGACAAAGAGGCCCTTGTGTTTGGAGACGAACGGCTGAGCTGGATCGATTTCAAGAACCGGATGGACTTGATCGCCAAGGCATACCTTGACATCGGGGTCCGGAAAGGAGACAGGATCGCGTTCCTCGCCATGGCGCGCAATGAATTCCTCACCACCTACATGGCGGCGGGGAAAGTGGGGGCCGTATGGCTTGGTTTGAACCCAAAGTTCACTCTCGATGAACTGCGCTACCAATTGAATGACAGCCGTCCGGTCGTATTGATCACTCTTCGAGACTTCATGAATAATGACCTCTCGGAAAATACCAGGACTCTCATGCGGGAATGTCCTTTCGTGAAAAAGGTCCTTGTTATGGGAGAACCGTTTCAGGGTGCGGAAAACTTGCATGACTTTGTTTCGATTCAGCGGCCTGAACTGGATGAGAGCCTGAACAAGAGATCGGCGGAAATAACAAAGGAGGATCCTGCCCTCCTCATGTATACTTCAGGATCTACGGGGAAACCAAAGGGGGTCCTCCACACCCATTACAGCATCGTTGAAAACATAAAGGTGGAGGTCGATAAATTCCATTTCCATGAAAATACAAGAGGGTTGCTCCACTTTCCCATCAACCACGTGGCTGCGGATGTGGAAATCGGTTTCGGGTGCCTGATGAGCGGTGGATGTCTCATCCTGATGGACAGTTTTGATCCCGTCTCATCAATCAAGATGGTCGAAAAAGAGCGCGTAACCATGCTCGGACAGGTGCCGGTAATGTTCCTACTCCAGATGAAGCAGCCGGATTTTATGACTGCCGATCTGTCCAGTGTTGAATATTTCATCTGGGCGGGAGCAGCAGCCCCGAAACTCATGATTGATGTATTGTCGGCCGTAATTCAGAAGACCGGAGCAGGTCTCCTTACGGGATACGGCAGTACGGAAGTCTGCGGCTTTGTAACCTATACGGAAGCCGGAGATGATATTGATACCCTCACAAAGACCGCAGGGAAAATAGCGGCTCCCTTTGCACTGAAAATTGTCGATGACGAGCATCATGAACTCCCGGACGGAGAGGTGGGTGAAATCGCAGTAAAAGGGCCGTTCCTTTTCAAAGAATATCTGAACATGTCCGAGGAAACAGCCAAGGCCGTTGATAAAGACGGCTGGTACTTCACCAATGATCTGGCTTTCAAAGATGATCGCGGGTACATTCACATCACGGGCCGCAAGTCCGAGATGTTCAAGACCGGGGGAGAAAACGTGTTCCCCCGCGAGGTCGAAGAAGTCCTCGAGAGCCACCAGAGTGTGCTTTTTGCTGCGGTAATCGGTGTTCCTGACGAGGTTTTCCAGGAAGTGGGATGGGCCTTTATCATGCTTCAGCCGGGGAAAGGAGTTACGGAAGATGAACTGAGGACCCTGTGCAATGCGAAACTGGCAAACTACAAGGTGCCCAAGAGATTCTTTATCCGTCCGGTGCTTCCCCTTCTCCCCAGCGGAAAGGTAAACAAGGTGGAACTCAAGAAAGAAATAAAATCCTTTTCAGGATCAGATCAGCCCACATCCAACCCTTCCGGTTGAGGGAACCTTCAGGTCGCCGGATTTCGGGTTTCCCCGGAGTGACGGCCCCTTCCGGAGCCGTCAACCCCGGCATGGGTAAAAGGGCGCATGCTTAGGACGCAAAGCTCTCTTCGGCTATTTCCATGACGGACATATCTTCGCTCGTGATGGCCTTGGCGGTCGCCTCGATTTCGGGGAGGACGTTCTTTATGAAATATCTGGCGCCGGCGATCT
>CAZEGG010000187.1:0-596 GCA_964511755.1 uncultured Desulfobacteraceae bacterium
CCTCTTGCCAATCCCATGTTTTCCGCAAATTTGTGGATAATCAGATTGGGTAATACGGGAAACCGGATTTTCTTTGAAGAAGGCGTATTGTCCACTATGATGACAAGGGCACACAGACGTGCGAGTCTCTCGATACGTTTCAAGCAGAACGTATCTGGAAAGTAGGTCACGATTACAGAGGCACATTGATCCATTGGGAGATTTCCCTCTAATCAAAACAAAACATACTTCAAAGGACAGTTGATTGGTTGCATTGTCAGAGAAAAAATGAATTTCATAGATATTGTCATAGTAAACTACAAAAGCACAAGTCTTTTGATTGAATGCTTAGGTTCCATTTACAGAACTCTGAACGGGATGAAGGCAAAAATTTTCGTCGAGGATAACGGCTCGGATGATGACGTAGAACAAATAACGACGCCTTTCCCCGAAGTGGTACTCACGGAAAACCGCGCAAATATAGGATTTGCAAAGGCTGCAAACAGGGGCATCTTGAAGGGGCAGGCCCCGTATATTCTCTTATTAAATCCTGATTCAGTAGTTTTGGATGAGTTTTTTGAAAGCATTACATTGATTCAGACAAGACGCATGCGAGG
>CAZEGG010000187.1:606-1695 GCA_964511755.1 uncultured Desulfobacteraceae bacterium
GGATGAGTTTTTTGAAAGTGCTATCAGTTTCATGGAGCTCAATCCTGCTGTAGGTATTCTGGGACCCAGGATCCTCAATGCCGACCTCACGATTCAAGGATCAGCGAGAGCTTTCCCAACGCCCCTCACAGCTTTTTTTGGTCGCAATTCTCTCCTTTCAAAGTGGTTCCCTCAGAATAGAATTACCCGAAGAAATCTCCTTAATATGTCTTCAGATGGAAAAACTCCCATGGAAGTGGATTGGGTTTCGGGCGCCTGCATGGTTATCCGGCGTAATGCGATTGAAGCAACGGGGCAATTGGACGAGCAATTTTTCATGTATTGGGAAGACGCCGATCTATGCAGAAGGATGAAGGAGAAAGGCTGGAAAGTCTGCTATTTCCCTTCTGCTTCCGTCATACATTTTGCAGGAGTGAGCAGCAACCAGGTAATCGTCAGATCCGTTCTCGAATTTCACAAAAGCAGTTACCGGTTATTCGGCAAATATTATCAAAAGTGGGGCACGATCATCAAACCTGTCGTTGTTTTTGGCTTAGCTGTGAGGCTTTTTTGTGTAATGGCAGCAAATGGTTTCCGGGCTTGTTTGCAGAGGCTTACGACGAAGAAAATCAGAGAGTTTTCCGAGCCTGCAATGGATAACTCAGGAAAGACAAAGATTTTGACGGTTATTTCGCGTTTGAATATCGGGGGACCTTCTATTCACGTTTCAATGGTGACAAAAGGCTTGAGTACGGAGAAACTTGATTCCTTCCTGGTCACCGGAAGAGTTTCGTCTGAAGAAGGTGATATGAGCTATCTTTTTCACGAGTGGAGAAAGAAATTAGTTGTAATTCCTACTCTCCATAGGGAAATTGATTTAAAAACAGACCTGAAATCCGTGATAACCTTGTACAGGTTGCTGCGCGAGATACGTCCGGACATTGTCGATACTCACACGGCAAAGGCCGGATTCACAGCAAGGATAGCAGTCTTTTGGCGGAATCTATTTTCCAGGCGAAAAATATTTACTGTTCATACATTCCACGGCAATGTATTTCGCGGATATTTCAGCAGACCGAGGTCGTTGCTCTATGTCTGGATTGAAAGGAT
>CAZEGG010000187.1:1705-7223 GCA_964511755.1 uncultured Desulfobacteraceae bacterium
CCGACGTTATCATAGCACTTAGTCCGACTCAAAAAGAGGAACTTGTAAAAGAGTTCCGCATCGCTTCTCCTGAAAAGATCGAGACAGTGCCTCTGGGGTTGGAGTTGGAGCCGTTTCTGTCCTGTCGAAGATCTCAAGGTCGATTCAGGCGGAATTTCGGAGTACCGGAAGACACGTTTCTGATTGGTATGGTCGGCAGGCTGGTGCCTATCAAGAATCCCCTCATGTTTTTTAGAGCGGCTAAGATATTTATCCAGGCTAATCCGGATGTTAGGGTGAAATTTATTGTGGTCGGTGATGGGGAATTGAGAAATAATTTGGAGCGTTTTGTCAAGAAAGAAGGACTCGATCGCGCCATAATCTTTTGTGGATGGATCAATGATATCCCTTTGGTATATTCAGATTTGGACATCTTAGCCCTTACTTCATTTAATGAGGGAACACCTATGTCAATAATTGAAGCCATGGCGTCTTCGGTACCAGTTATTTCTACCTGTGTGGGGGGGGTTGGAGACCTGATCGGTTCTTCTTCAACAAAGCTTACTGAGGGCAGTTTTGCTGAATGTGAAAGAGGTATTTTTTGCAAGAGCAATGATCCCCTGGGATTGGCAAAAGCCTTTCTCCATGTATTTCATGAAGACAAAGTGATAATGGATGAGAGGCTTGCGAGGGCGGTCGATTTTGTAAAGATGCACCATTCCAAGGATCGCCTACTAGACGATATGAAGCGAGTGTTTAATACGCTCATGGCGAGAAAAACCTCCGGGGAACACCGGCACAGCGTGACCAATTTGCAAAAGGATCGTTCAAGCAGCTGGGCAGGCATTATGAGCAGCTGATGTCCGCCAATAAATTACTTGAGGTCTTTTGCCAAAGCGAAGGGCAGACGCTCAGGATGCGGATGATCCGGGGCGCGAGCGCGACATTCGTTTTCAAAATAATCAATACGTGCCTTGTCATCATGACAACGCTTCTTCTTGCCCGGCTATTGGGAGCTCAGGAGTATGGAATTTTTGCGTATGCCATGTCATGGGCCTCCCTCCTTTCTGTTCCGGCTGCCACGGGACTTGACATCCTCCTTGTTCGAGAAGTCGCCAAATACGATGCCAGAGAAGACTGGGAGGGTTTGAACGGGATTCTGCACTGGTCGGACCGTGTTGCCATAGTGAGTTCCTTGGGATGCGCGGCCATTTTTTGCATAGCTGTATGGTTTCTCCACGACCGATTTGAACCTCAGGTGAGGGTGGCTCTCTGGATGGCGATGACACTTTTGCCTTTCCTGGTCTTTATTTCACTTCGGCAGGGAACTCTTCAAGGGATTGGGCGCATCGTTGAAGCTCAGATTCCCTTGATGCTTGTCTTTCCCGCGCTGTTTTTTTGTTTGGTGACCGCTTGTTTTCTTGTTTTTGGCTTAAGCGCTTCCTTGGCCGTTGGTCTGCGAGTGTTTGCCGCTGTGGTTGCGTTCTTGGTCGCAACGGCACTGCTCTCCAAGTACCTGCCCTCGCCTGCAAAGAAAATCAGATCTGGTTACCACTCCAGACAATGGTTCAGGAGCGCCCTTCCTTTACTGTTTGTTGGGACCGGCGGCATTGTGAATCAGCAGATATCGACCGTCATTGTGGGCAGCATGCTCGGTGTGGAAGCGGCTGGTATTTTCGACGTTGCAGGGAAAGGAACAATATTTGTCAGCTTTGTGCTCCTGGCTGTCAACATGCCTCTTGCTCCGGTGGTAGCCGATCTGAATGCCCAGGGGGAACGAGAGCGTCTGCAGCGGATTGTTACGAAGAGTGCCCGTGCAGCCTTCTTCGGGTCCCTGCCTATTGCGCTTGCGTTGATCTTTTTCGGACATTGGGTTCTTTTGATCTTCGGCGGAGAGTTTGTCAAAGGAAGCGCCGTCATTGCGATTTTGAGTGGGGGTCAACTCGTAAATGTGGGAATGGGCTCTGTTGCCCTTTTACTCAATATGACCGGCCATGAATGGGATACCGCAAAAGGCATTGGAATTGCAGCCTTGCTCAATCTCGCATTGAACTTGGTTCTCGTCCCGATTTGGAATATCGAAGGAGCTGCGATCGCTAATTCGGCCAGCATGGTGACTTGGAATATTTTGCTAGCAAGGTGGGTATACAAAAGGCTGAACGTTCGCGCCAGTGTCATTGGGTTGGGCAGATTGAGTGATTCGTTATGACTCCTGGAAAGGTAAAAGTGATTTTCATCGGCGGTGCCGGTCGCAGCGGATCAACATTGCTGGATCGTATATTGGGCCAGATTGATGGTTTTTGTTCTTTAGGCGAGATGTACCACATTTGGCAGAGGAGTGTTATCGAAAATCAGCTTTGCGGATGTGGAACACCTTTCAGTAACTGTTCTTTTTGGCAAGCTGTCGTTCGGGAGGTTTTCGAAGGGGGCCAATGCAAAGATGGAAATGGTTTCCTGAGGCTTCAGCGTTCTGTGGCGAGACTGCGCGACATGCCGCCGCTCCTTTTCCATTCTCTGAGATCGAAGAGCTTCAGCTCCCATCTCAGTCACTACGTCAATACCCTGGAACGTTTCTATAAAGCCATCGCGAAGATATCTGGATGCAGCATCTTGATAGATTCTTCAAAGTCGCCTCCGCATGGTTTTATCTTAAGCGAGATACCGGGGATCGACCTGTATCTTCTCCACCTCGTGCGTGATAGTCGCGCAGTGGTTTAT
The DNA here is from genome assembly GCA_964511755.1 of uncultured Desulfobacteraceae bacterium. Lineage (GTDB taxonomy): Bacteria > Desulfobacterota > DSM-4660 > Desulfatiglandales > Desulfatiglandaceae > B46-G9. The sequence continues at coordinate 4,403 of CAZEGG010000187.1, forward strand.
TCATGGCAGCGCAAGAAACTCAGGCCGGAGATTTATTGGAAAGAGAGTTATATGCCGAGGATAGGACTTCTAAGAGGAACCCATGAATGGCTGCTGTGCAATTTCCTCACAGAGTTGTTGTCCAAAAGAGCGCGCCAATACAAGATTTTGAGTTATGAGGAATTTACAAAGTCCCCGAGGAAGAAAGTTGATGAGGTTGTCAAATGGCTGGGTATGGGAGTTCAACCAGGCTTGTTCATCGATGAACGGACGGTTGATCTCGGGATTGATCACACTGTCTCCGGCAATCCTGTTCGCTTTACCCATGGATCAGTGAAGATCAAACAGGATGCGGCGTGGAGAGCCAAAATGCCGTTTATCAAGAAATACATTGTTTCCGGACTTACGTTCCCCTTCCTGAGCAGGTATCACCTGAGACGTACCTAACCCGTTCTCAAAGATGGCTAAGCAAACAGTCTTATTCCTCTGTGCTGAAACTTTTCCCCCTCCTTATTCTTTCCTGGAGAACGTATTTAACAGACTTCTTGGGGAGCGCGGATTTCAAACGGTTTGGGTGATGCCTTCTCTGGAGATGAACGGGATCGAAGAGACAGAATGGGCCGGGAGTCCCGTGATCCTGATTCCAAAGATTCGACCTGAGAGCATAATAGATCTTGGGCGATGCTACTGGCAACACCTGCACTGGATTAAGAGGGCTGCTTCACTTGCTGTAAAGCAGTACGGCCCGTTCCAGATGTTTCTGGTGAGAGACGACCCTGCGATGGCATTTGTGACTTGGCGTTTGGCAATAAGATTTGAGACGCCCTGGGTCTATCAGATATCCCATCTGAAGGAAGAAGAGACCATGATGTATTCCCAAATGCGAATTTATGGGTCGCCTCTGAAGAATTTAATAAAAGGAGCTGTCGGTCTTTTTCTTCGGAATCTTTTGTTGCGTAGATGTGATCTAGTGTTTCCGATCAGTGAGCAAATGATGGAAACACTATCTCGGTATCGGGTTGCTCAGGAATCTATGGTGCCTCTTACCGAAGGCGTGGATGCGTCTTCAGATCCGAAACGCTTCGATGATGAAGCACAAATAATCCGGGAGAGGTTAGGGTTCGGAGCTAAGAAAATAGTTATTTACGTGGGGACCATGAGCCGATTCCGCCAACTGGACTTTCTCTTGAAGGCATTCAAGCTCGTGTTAGCGCAGCATTCTGATGCGCAGCTTCTCATGGTTGGCGATGGAAGGACTTCCGAAGACGTTGAATGGCTGAAGAGGGAGGCTGAGAGGCTCGCACTAAAGGAAAACGTGACAGTGACAGGATGGATTCCAAAGGCGAAGATCCCTGCCTACATACGAATAAGTCACTTGGGAGTGTCTCCTGTCCCCATAAACCGGATCTATGTGAACAGTTCTCCCATCAAGTTGCTCGAATATCTGGCCTTGGGAATTCCTGCGGTGGCAAGCGATATTCCGGAGCAAAGGAAGGTCATTCAGGAGAGTGGCGGGGGAATGTGCGTGCCATGGAACGTGGCCGAATTTGCCGATGGAATAACCAGCATTTTGAACTTGACACAGTCCGAGCGCTGTGAGATGGGGCAGCACGGCAGAGCGTGGGTTCAGAAGAATCGAGACTTTAGTATTCTGGCCGCGAAAGTTTATGAAGCATTTGAAGGAATGCTGTCCGCTCGGAACGATGAATAGTAAAGAAATCGACCAGAGAGAGTATTGGGGCTGACGCTTCACAAGTATATTTTCAATGAAATATGGCCCACATTCCTGGTGAGCCTCTTCGTGGCCGTCTTTATTGTCCTGGCCACGAGGATGCTTTCTCTCATTGAACTGGTGGTCAACAGGGGGGCGCACCCAGGCCAGATGGGGATGATGATCCTCTATCTTGTCCCGGATATCGTCGTGTTTGCTCTTCCTGCGGCAACCCTCATGGCCGTTTTGGTTGCATTTCTCAGACTTTCCGCAGACAGTGAGATCATTGCCATGAAAGCGAGCGGGATCAGCCTGTACCAGATGCTGCCTCCCGTAGTTCTGCTCTCTCTCGGGGCCTTTGTGCTTGCCCTGTTCATGAACGGGTTTGCGGTCCCCTGGGGTGACAGGTCCTTCAAGGACCTCCTCTTCCAGATCGCCAGGTCCCGGGCTGATCTCGGAATCAAGGAACGTGTCTTTTCCGAGCCGTTCGACAACGTGATGTTCTACGTGAACCAAATTTCAGGGCATGACCATGTCATGAAGAATGTGTTCGTGGTGGACCGGCGTGATAAGACAGAGACCAGCACGATCGTGGCAAAAGAAGGGAAGATCCTCGCCAACCCGGATAAGCGTTCAATTACGTTGGAATTCAAGGACGGCACTATCTTTGTGGTCGATAAGAATCTGGTATCTGCCAGGACCATACGCTTCGACACCTATGATCTGCACATCGGACTTCAGGATATCATGGCTGCACTCCAGTCCCGGAGGAAACATGCCAGTGAAATGAGGATCAGCGAGTTGTTGGAGGGAATAGAGAAAGCCGGCCCGAAGACACGAATGTATAACAGGATGAAGATAAAGCTTTATGAAAAACTCTCTATACCGGTGGCTGTTTTCATTATGGGCCTGATCGGCGTGCCTCTGGGTGCACGCTTAAAGATGAGGGGGCGATCGACCGGGGTGGGGATCAGTCTGGCGGTCTTTCTCGCCTATTACGTGAGCTTCACTGGTGTGGAGAGGATCTGCGACACCGGGGCCCTTGCACCGGAGATCGGGATCTGGCTCCCGGATGCATTTTTGCTGCTGGCATGCGCGTATTTGCTCAGAAGGGTCTCCCGTGAGCGGCCG
>CAZEGG010000188.1:0-7196 GCA_964511755.1 uncultured Desulfobacteraceae bacterium
CTTCGCATGACCATTACCCAGGGCAGAACACGCCAGGTGCGGCGTATGCTGGAGGCCGTTGGACATGAAGTAATCCATTTGATACGCATCGGGTTCGGGACCCTGGAACTGGGAAATCTCAAGGTGGGTCACTATCGCCTTCTTGAATCAACAGAGGTGGCCGCACTGAAGAAATTGGTGGGGTTGAAATAGATCTCTTTGGTCCCGGATCCCTGAACGGGTACATTTTTTTATTTACAATCCGGTTGGTTCGTAGTAAAAAATATTGATTTTGGGCGGTTAACTCAGCGGGAGAGTGCCATCCTCACACGGTGGAAGTCGCGAGTTCAAACCTCGCACCGCCCACCAGGAAAACACCAAGGGGTTACGGATTTGCCGTGCCCCTTTTTTCGTAATAGCAGCCTTTCCGGTGACAAAACTTGGGAAAAGAGTCATGAAACGACTCATCATGGGCATAAGCTTCGCGTTTCTCGCCTGGGGCGGCTCTGCGGGAGCAGGCACACTCAAGGTGGCAACCTACAATGTGCAGAATCTCTTCGACCTTGTGCGAAGCGGAACCGAATACGAGGAATATATCCCAAATACCGCCATGGGATGGAATCGGAAGACAGCAGCCATAAAATACGGCAATATCGCCAGAGTTATCAGTGACATGGCGGCGGACATCATTGCGTTGCAGGAAGTCGAATCAAAACGCGCACTGGACCTGCTGCGTGATACTATCGCGCGGCGCGGTCTGCGTTATCCCTATTCCGCCATTGCAGACCTGAAGGAGTCTGCGGTCAAGTGCGCCCTTCTCTCCCGGTTTCCCATTACCTCGACACGTGAGATACCTGTCGAGGAAGAGCCATCGAGGAACATTCTTGCTGTGACGGTGCAAGTGGATGGCATTCCGCTTATCCTGTTTGTCAATCACTGGAAATCCAAGCACGGCCCGGAAAGCTTGCGCCTTCCCTACGCCAGGGCCTTGCGACGAGTTATCAATACCCTGCCCACTGCGGCCGATTTCATCGTACTTGGGGATCTCAATTCCAATTATGATGAGTTCAGGACATTTCGCGCCCGCGCGAGGCTCAATGATACCGGGGGGCGCACCGGCATCAACCACGTCCTCGGGACCATCGTCGATCATGAACTGGTCACCGAAAAGGTGCTTCTCCACCAAGAAGGCAATCGATGTTTGTACAATCTGTGGCTCGAGATACCGCCTCCCAGGCGGTGGTCGTATTCCTTTTTCGGCCAAAGAGACAGTCCGGACAATATGATTATCCCCGGAGCACTGTACGACAGCAGGGGGATTTCTTACGTGGACAACTCATTTAACAGGTTCATGCGCCGGTACCTGTTCAGAAACCACATGGTTTTTCGGTGGCAGCGGGCCGAGAATGGAAAAGGCGGGCATCTCGGCGAGGGGTTTTCCGACCACCTCCCCATCTTCGCGCTATTTTCTACAGGTCCTTTCCAACACCATCAGCCTGTTTCCATCCATAAATGAGACTCAGCCGTCTTTCTCAAGGACCGTCTTGATTTCCCTGATGAGGGACTCGTAGTCCTCCCCTCTTTCTTCGTCCGCCAGAAGCACTTCTCCCCGATCGTCTTTTTTCACGCGGGTTATCCCAGGGTATTTCATCTCGATCTCTTCTATGACGGAAGACTGCCGCTTGGCGAGCCGCAGGAGTTCCCGGCTCCTTTTCATGAGTTCCTTTTGCTGGAGGGCTTTTCGAATGGAAACAGCAAGGTCGTAAATCCGGCATGGTTTGGTAAAGAAGTGGTAGATCTGTCCTTCGTTTATGGCCCTGATCGCACTGTCAATGGAGGCGTGTCCAGTGAGAATCATGCGGATGGTTTCAGGATATTTCCGCCGCACAAGAGCCAGGAACTCCGATCCGGGCATACCGGGCATCATTTCATCGGAGATGACCACGTCCACTGCTGTATTCTTGAAAATCTGCAGTGCCTTTTCTGCTGAATCCGCTATCAGCAACTCATACGGCTCCATCCCGAGAGCTTCTTTCATCAGTTTCCGCGTGGACTGTTCGTCGTCGACAATCAGGACTTTGTGTTTCATTTCTCCTACTCTCGAAGCTTTGCGGGATTCGTATCATCCGTTCTCAGCCACCGTGGAATCGGCTGATCAAATCGTTCCAGAATACGCAAGGCTTCTGCTTTGGGAATCTTTATGTTCTGCCCGATTCTATATGCCTTTATCTGTCCTTTCAGAAACCAGTTCCGCACAGTCTGCCTTGTCACTCCAAGAAGGACTCCCAGCTCCGCGGTGGAGAGAAAATTCTTTTCCCTGTTGGTCATCCGCACCCCTTTCAAGATTCGTTTTCCTGCTTTGATTTTGCAATAACGGTGCCAATGAATCAGCTCCTGAAACAGGTTACGAAACAGCTAAGGCGGAGAAATCGCCAATATCTTGACGATTGTTGTCAAACGGCCATGAACTTTCAGGGAGTTGAGCATCCTCTACCGAAGGAATCTGGTTTTCTCTGTTACCTCCTTTCTCGGAATGCGCGGAGAGGCTTTGGCGGGTTTTCCGAGACAGATGAGGGCGAGCGGTGTCTTATGCTCCGGGATCTCGAGAATCTCTCTGATCTCTTGTCTGTCGAACAGGGTGAACCAGAGACTCCCCAGGCCCAATGCGTGAGCCGCCAGATGTATGTTCTGGATGGCGGCGGCGCAAGCGTGCTGATAGCCCACCCCCCCTTCCTGCAGGAAGCTGTCGAGGCCGGTCTTTTTCGGATCTCCGACGACCGCGATGATCACAGGAGCTGATTTCAGGAAATCCACCCGGTACTCTCCGAGCCACTTCCACCCGCTCACTTCCAGGCCCCATTTTCTCCGCGCGTCAGCCTCACTGAAGAGCGCTTCCTTCGCTTCGTCGCTGGACACGACCACGAATTCCCAGGGCTGGGCGTTCATTGGTGAAGGAGCCCAGGCGCCGGCCCGGAGGATTTTCAGAATAGTCTCCTCTTCTACCGGGTCGGGCAGAAAATTCCGACAGCTCCGTCTTTCCTCCATCGCTTCAAAGACATCCATCGCAGCCTCCTTATTCTGTCTTATTCTGTACCAGACTCTGATACCGGATTATTGTCCTGAGAGCCCCGGCAGCGGGAGTGAAGGGATGTCGGCGCCGGATTGATTCTGCACTCCCTGCGAAGATGACGGCGTCTCTCCGCCGCCCACTGAAGGGAGGAGTCCTTTCACCACATCCTGCAGCATTTTGTTTTGCTGCCCCTCGTCGGCCATCTCGATTACCCTTTTTGCCCGTTTATTTTCGGGCTCGACATCCAGGACCTGTTGAGCAATCAGCTTTGCCCTGGTAAATTGTTTCCCTTCAAGGGCCGCCTCTGCCTGTTCCAGAGCGGCTTCTATTTTCTGTTTTTTCTCCAGGGCTCTTCTGGCCAGTTCTGCCAGCTTCCCTTTCAATTCAAGCGCCTGGGGATCATTGGGATATACTTTCAAAACAGCCGCGGTTCCTTTTGCGGCGAGTCGATATTTCTTTGCCTCAAAGTGGGTCCGTGCCTGCGCGATTTCGTTATCGGCCGTCATCCGTCTTTTTCGTTCTCTTGCCTGAGCATAGATTCCCTTGGCTTTTCCATTGCCGGGCTCCCGCTTCAGGACCTTGAGGCAGTGTCCTGGGCCTTGCTGTATTCCTTCAGATCCAGGAAAGCGCTGGCCTGGTTGAGCAGCTGTTCAATCTCTTTCTGCTCCTTTTCTCTCTTCACTTTTTCTTATGCTGCCTGCAGAGCCTTTTCCCGATCATCTTCCGCTGTTGCCTTTTCGGGTTTCTCCGAGGTTCGGGCAGGTTTAGTTATTTCTTCTTTCTTCTCCTTCATTTCGTCGGCGGTGGCTGTCGAATCCACGGGGGGCTTTTTTGCGGGCAAGGATACTGTCTCGCTCTTTGCCACAGCGACCGGCTCCTTTGTGGCCTGGGATACGGGGTTCTGTGCTGTTTCCGTGGGCGGAGCAGGAGGAGACGGCTGGTGGCGGAGCAGGAAAAAGCCCCCGGCACCAAGCAAGGCAACTGCCAGCACGAAAATGGACAAAAGTGCCGCACGATAGCTTTTTTTCCGCGGTTCCTCCTCGGGCTCGGCCTCCGGCGGCGGGGTCTCGAACGGAGCCGTTCGCATTGTTTCGGTCGCCCTGCCGGTCAGTGCAGGGTCCACCAGTGCCCCGGCCAGGGATTCCCAAAACGCCTCGCAGGTGGGCCACCTGTCTGCCGGTTTCTTCTGGATGGACTTCAGGATGACGTCCTCGAGCGGGGCAGGTATTCCAGGGATGATTTCCCGGGGCGGCGGAGGCGGCTTTTTGACATGGGATTGCATGATGGTAAAGAGGCTGTCGGCCTCTTCGAAAGGCAGTTTCCCCGTGACCATCTGGTACAGGGTTATCCCGAGGGAATAGATATCGGATGCCCCGGTGATAGGATGGTCCTTTGACGCCAGGACCTGTTCCGGAGACATGTAATAGGGTGACCCGATTCCCAGGCCCGTCGTCGTCAGGGTGCTCTCAAAATTGTTGCCGAGGAGCCGTGCGATGCCGAAGTCGGTTACCTTTACCTCGCCTTCTTCATTGATCATGATGTTGCCGGGCTTCAAATCCCTGTGTACGATTCCCAGACTATGAGCATGACCGATACCGGCCAGTACCTGCTGAAAAACAGCCATTATTTCATGGTGACTGAGCGGGCCGCCGGCTTCTTTGATGATCTCCGAGAGCGTCTTCCCCGCAACGTATTCCATCACAATATAGAAGTGCCCTTCTTCCTCGATAAAATCATAGAGGGCTACGATATTGGGATGGCGCAGCCGATCCATGACCTCGGCTTCCCGGAAAAATCGTTCGCTGAAAGACGCATCTCCTTCCAGGCTGGCCGAGAGCATCTTTATGGCCACGATGCGACGGGAAAGGGTCTTATGCTGGCCCTTGTACACGACAGCCATCCCACCTTTCCCGATCATTTCAAGGATATGGTAATTGCCCAGATCTTTCCCGATCATGATTCCTGCTCCGTCAATGATGCTTCTTTCTTCGGGGTAAGTCCTCCATTTCGACATTTATGCGGTAATCACGGAGGCAGCAAGGTCTCTTTTGGGGATCGGCATTCGAGCTCCTGTGCCGGCTGTATTACCATATCGTCATGTACAGGAAATCTCAAGAGCATTTTCTGCCGTTCCGGCCAAGGAGCGCTTCCATGCCCACCAGTTGATGCAACCAGACAAGGAACATTCGGATACCACCGACACCCACACGTTGCCGCATCCCGGCAAAAATTCCGAAACCGCAGCCTGTGCCATATGACGGGTTGACGAGAAAGTGCTCAGGTCATCGATCAACGGCACGCTTCAACTTGTATCAGGGATGGGTCATAATCGACGGGTTTCTCATAGCCCAGCAAATTCAGCAAGGTAGCCGCGACATTGGAGAGGCCGCGTTTTTCGAGTGCCGCCATCTGATAGTCGTTATCGTAGGAAGGATCAAAAATCGCAAGCGGAACAGGATTGAGAGTGTGGGCCGTCTTGGGCATCCGCCGTCCATTCCCGTCCACGGTAAACATCACATCCGAATTACCGTGATCAGCGGTGACCACCGCGACACCCTGCAGAGCGCGGATAGCTTCCAGCAGTTCACCCACGCACGTGTCCACTGTTTCAACAGCTTCGATCGCCGCCGGCAGGTTGCCTGTGTGGCCGACCATGTCGCCGTTCGCAAAATTGAGCCGGCCGAAACGGTAACGGCCGCTCCGCAGCATTTCGATGGTATTTTCCTTGATCTCAACGGCCTTCATCCGTGGGGCCTTATCAAACTCTATGCGATCCGAGGGGATCTCCACGTAGGTTTCGAGTCTTTCATCGATATACCCGGACCGGTTGCCGTTCCAGAAGTAGGTCACATGTCCGAATTTCTGGGTTTCAGAGATGGCAAAAGACGTGAGGCCTTCCGCGCAGAGGTATTCGCTCACGGTACGATTAATGGCGGGCGGCGCCACCAGGAAGTGGGGGGGAATGTGAAGGTCTCCATCATATTCCATCATCCCCGCGTACAGGAGATCGGGAAGTGGGCCCCGGTCGAATTCCCTGAAATCCTGCTCGGTAAGTGCCCTGGATATCTCGAGAGCCCTGTCGCCTCTGAAATTGAAGCAGATCACCGCATCTCCGTCCTCAATCTTTCCAACGGGTTTGCCTTCCTGATCGATCACCACGAAGGCGTCCATGTATTGATCGGTGATCCCGGGGTCTTCTGCATAGAATGTTCTGACCGCCTCGGATGCGGATGAAAACCCGCGGCCGATTCCCAGGACATGGGCCATGAATCCCCTGCGCACGATTTCCCAATCCGCACAGTAGCGGTCCATGGTAACCTTCATGCGACCGCCCCCGGATGCAATACGGTAATCGAGATTATGGGTTTCAGACAGTCCGGCAAGTTTTTCTTCTGTAGGGATGACGTAGTCCAGGGCGGATTTCTCGCCCACATCCCTGCCGTCCAGCAGTGCATGCACCCTGATTTTTTTCAGTTGGAGGGAGGCGCATTTCTCAATGAGGGCATAGAGCTGGTCTATGTGAGAATGGACATTGCCATCGGAGAGCAGGCCAATAAAATGAACGGTCCCCCCTTTCCTGCTCCTCGCGACGATGTCCTGCCACAGGTCAGTCTCGAAAATCTTTCCGCTTTCTATGGCCCTGTTGACCAGCCGGGCCCCCTGGTCAAACACGCGGCCCGCCCCCAGGGCATTGTGTCCCACCTCGCTGTTGCCCATGTCCTTATCCGTCGGCAGCCCTACCGCCGTCCCGTGAGCCTGGAGTGTGCAATAGAGCGCGGACATGCAGAGACGGTCGAGGTTGGGGGTCCTGGCGAGGTACACGGCGTTTGCTTCATCTTCTCTCCCAATTCCGATTCCATCCATGATGATGAGAAGGAGTGGGCCCTTCCGGCCGGAAAAAGATGCCAGTTTGTTGAGTTTCAAATCCATACGGATTAAAATAACATGAAAGGGGGTCTTCTGAAAGATAAAAGCTTGAAATACGGTGCTGCCCTGCCCTATAAAAAGGCGACGCAGACCCTGTTCCCGTATTCCAACACCCCAATGACGGGAAGCAACATACAAAGGAGAAACAGAGCATGCCGCAACATGTAGTCATCATAGGCGCTGTCGCCCTCGGACCAAAGGCCGCGTGCCGGTTCAAACG